>CAMNJD010000150.1 GCA_946540705.1 uncultured Ruminococcus sp.
TGGCGGGTGCATCTGCGGTGCAGGTCGGCACGGCAATCGTGCAGGATCCTTACGCACCTCTGCGCATCATCGACGAGCTGAATGACTGGCTCGACACCAATCACATTGCGGCAGCCGCTGAGCTGACAGGGAGCGTCAGAGCATGGTAACAAGACTGTATCTGGTCCGTCATGCCGAGGCAGAGGGCAATGTCAAAGAGTTCTTTCAGGGCAATATCGATACGGATCTGACCGAAAAGGGACGCAGACAGCTCGACTGTCTCGCAGAGCGCTTCCGCGATATCCCGATCGAAGTGATGTACACAAGCCCCTTTCGGCGGGCTCTGATGACCGCCGAAGCCGTCAACCGGCATCACGGTCTGCCGCTGCACAAGGATTTCGCCCTGCGCGAGATCAACGGCGGCGGCTGGGAGGGCAGAACATGGGCGGAGCTCCCGACCCTATACCCGCATCAGTATGAACTCTGGACGCAGAAAATGCATCTGTTCTGCGCACCCTGCGGCGACGCGATGAGCAATGTCTATGCGCGGATGTGCAATGCCCTGACAAAGATCGCGCAGGAGAACCCCGGCAAAACCGGTGCGGTCGTGTCGCATGGCTGTGCGCTGCGGAATTTCCTTTGCTATGCGGAATTCGGACGGATCGACCGCCTGAAGGATGTCGGCTGGTCGGATAACACCGCCGTCTCGCTCGTCGAGTACGACGGTGAAACCGGCAGGTGGACGCTGATCTTCAAGAACGATTCCTCGCATCTGCCGCCGGAGCTTTCGACCCTGCGCAGTTCGGCATGGAACCGCTATGAAAAGGAGAACGCATGATCTTATTCGGAGTAGATTTCGGAGATACGCGCACAGGCTGGGCGGTCTGCGACAAATCTGAGATGATCGCCTCACCCGCCGGCGTGCTGACAGAGCGGAATTTCGCGGTCTGCGCGGAGAAAACTGCCGAGGCTGCGGTCAGCGCAAAGGCGGAGGAAATCGTCGTCGGGCATCCGCTGAACATGAACGGCACAAGAGGCCCCCGTGCGGAAAAATGCGCAGCCTTTGCCGAAAAGCTCAGAGAACTGACCGGTCTGCCGGTCATCCTCTGGGACGAGCGCTGCACGACCGTTTCCGCGCATCAGATCCTCAATACGACAAACACACGCGGCAAAAAGCGCAAGGGCGTTGTCGATGCCGTTGCGGCGGTGCTGATCCTCGAAAGCTACATGGGCTTCCGGAAGAACCGCCCCGCCGCGCCCGCAGAATAACGCTTATCGCCAGAATTCGGCGACACTGTCCATGACCGCGCCGACCGCACGGACAGCCTTGACTGTCCGGCGTTTCAGCTTTGCGGTCTTTCCGGCGGAGGCCGTGCTGACAAAATAGCCGACGGTTCCCGCCGCTGCGCCGATCGCGGCGCCCTTTGCAATCGCGGAAAGCTGCATCTGCATATCGCTCCTTTCTGCCAAAGAATACTGTTATTTTTCCGCGGCGCATTCCGCATATGCAAGGCAAAATTTCGAGAAAAAGGATGTTTTATTTTTGCATAAGCTGCATCTTGTTTTGGTCGAGCCGCGCATCCCGCAGAATACCGGCAGCATTGCGCGCACCTGCGCTGTCACCGGCGCCGTTCTGCATCTGGTGCATCCGCTCGGCTTCAGAATCGACGACACAAAGCTCAAGCGTGCCGGACTGGATTACTGGGACAAACTGGAAATCATACATCATGAAAATCTCGACGCATTTTTTGCGGCATATCCCGCCGCGGAAGGGGCTCAGAATCCCTTTTTCTATTTCACGGCAAAAACAGGCACGCTCTATACCGATGTGACCTACCCCGAGGAGACGTTCCTGCTCTTTGGCAGAGAGGATCTCGGTCTGGATGAAGCCCTGCTTGCGGCGAATCCCGAGCGCTGTGTGCGCATCCCGATGCGCGAAACACTGCGCTGCCTCAATCTCTCAAATTCCGTCGCAGTCGCGGCCTATGAAGTGCTGCGGCAGCATGATTTCGCCGGACTGACCCGCGACGGCCGCATGGCAAATGCCGCCTGGGAGCCGGAAACGCCCCGTACATACGATATCAGCCAAATCTGAGAAAGGACACTGAAACCTATGCTGAAACCGAAAATCAAACTGATGACCGATTCCGTCAGCGATATCGGAAAGGAACGCGCCGAGGCACTTGGCATTCATCTGCTCTGCATGCCCGTCACGGTTGACGGCAAGCCGCTGCGGGAGGAGATCGACTTCACCAAAGAGGAATTCTATCAGATGATCGACACCGCCAGGGAATTTCCCTCGACCGCACAGCTCACGCCGTTTGAAATGCTCGAGGCATACGAGCAGATTGCGGCGGAGGGCACGACCGACCTCATCTTTGTGACGATCGGCTCGGGCGGCTCGGGTACCTATGCCAATGCGGCAATGGCGCGGGAGCAGTTCTATGAGGCACACCCCGGCGAGGAGCCGTGTATGAAGATTCATCTGGTGGACGGCCGCAACTATACCGCGACCTACGGCTATTCGGTCACGGAGGCCGCAAAGAAGATCGCACGCGGCGCAAGCGTCAATGAAATCATCGACTATCTGGATGACTGGGCGCGCCATGCCGGACTGTACTTTGTCCCGATGACGCTGAAATACGTCAAGCGCTCGGGCAGAGTCAGCGCAGCGGCGGCCTTTGCGGGCGAGCTGCTCGGCCTCAAGCCCTTCTGCCGCATCGTCAACTGCAAATCGACCGTGCTGACAAAGATTCGCGGCGAGCAGAATATCATTCCGAAGCTGGTCGCGGCGGTCAAGGAGGATATCCAGCCGCATACGCCCTATATCGTGATGCAGGGAAAGAACCCCAGGCTTGCACAGGAGCTCGGTGCCGCACTCACGAAGGAGCTCGGCTATCCGCCGGAGCAGTATTGCAGCATCGGTGCCGCAATCTGCTGCAACGCCGGCGCGGACGTTGTCGGCTTTGTCATCAAGCGCCGCGAGGAGACTGTCTGAGCGCTGTACTACTGCGCAAATTTTCTTATGAAAAAATGACTGCGGGCGGGCATATGACCCGCCCCTGCCTGTCATGTGACCGAAGGAGGTGGCCGATATGCCGCTGCATATGATCCGCGGAGATATCACGACCGTACATTGCGATGCGATCGTCAATGCCGCAAACAACGCACTGCTCGGCGGAGGCGGGGTAGACGGTGCGATTCACCGCGCCGCCGGACCGAAGCTGCTCGAAGAATGCCGCACGCTCGGCGGCTGTCAGACCGGCGAAGCGAAAATCACCAAGGGCTACCGGCTTCCCTGCCGCTATGTGATTCACACGGTCGGGCCGATCTGGCAGGGCGGCAATGCCGGAGAACCGGAACTGCTCGCCGCCTGTTACCGGAACAGCCTTCGGCTTGCCGCGGAACACGGCTGCGAGACTGTCGCCTTCCCGCTGATCTCAGCGGGCGTCTACGGCTATCCGCGCAGGGAAGCACAGCATCTCGCAATCCGCACCATTGCCGAATTTCTGGCAGATCACGAAATGACCGTGCTGCTGGTGCTGTTCGGTTCGCAGGAGAGGAACAGCGGGCATCCGGAAATGGATCGGTGGATCGCTTCGCAGCTTCAGCAAAACGCATTTCATTCCGCTCCGGCGCCTGCTGCTGCCGCACCGGCGGAAAAGTCCGCCCGCGAAAAGCAGCGGAAATCCTTGTTCGGACGCCGTTCCGAAGCGGCTCACGCGGCACGGCCGGTCTGCTTTGCGGAGGAGGAAAGCGCGCCGTTCTCCGATTCTGAAGCAATGCCTTCCACGCTCCGTTCCATTCTGCAATCGCCGGACGAGAGCTTTTCGCAGATGCTCCTGCGGAAGATCGACGAGCGCGGCATGACCGATGCGCAATGCTACAAAAAGGCGAACATCGACCGCAAGCTGTTCTCGAAGATCCGCAGCGACCTGCACTATCAGCCGAAAAAGGTCACCGTCCTTGCATTTGCGATCGCACTGGAGCTTTCGCTCGACGAAACCAATGACATGCTGCAAAAGGCGGGCTATGCACTCTCGCACAGCACGCCCTTCGACCTCATCGTCGAGTATTACATCCGCAAGGGCAATTATAACGTCTATGAAATCAACGAAGCGCTGTTTGAATACGATCAGCTTCTGATCGGCGCCTGAAGGGAGGCAATCATGCCGGACGAAAAAAAATCCGCCGAAGAACCCTATCTGTTTCAGGTCAATCTCGGCGGCATGATCGACATTTTATCGAATCACCTGTACAGCTCGCCGGATGTGTTTGTCCGGGAGCTGCTGCAAAATGCAGTCGATGCGATCGCGGCAAAGCGGCTGAAATACCCCGGCGACCGCTCGGACAATGCCGTGACGCTGACGCTCTCGGAGCAGGACGGCAGACCGCTGCTGATCTTTGCCGACACCGGAACCGGCCTCACCGAAGCGGAGATCCACCGCTTCCTCGCGGTCATCGGGCAGTCCTCGAAGCATGATGTTCAGAGCGGCAAGGTGCAGTCCGATTACATCGGGCGGTTCGGCATCGGCCTGCTGTCGTGCTTTCTGGTGTCGGATGTCATCACCGTACAGACCTGCTCGGTGCAGACGCCGGAGCAGTCGCTGGAATGGGTCGGAAAGCCGGACGGCACCTACACGATCCGCCCCTGTGACCCGCTCCCGCACCCCGGCACGCGCATTCTGCTGACCCCGAAAACGGACGCAGAGCCCTATTTCACCGCAGA
>CAMNJD010000151.1 GCA_946540705.1 uncultured Ruminococcus sp.
GGTCGATTGAAACCGAGGAACTGATTGCAGAGATCACCAAGCTGCTGCTGAAAGGGAAAATCCCGCCGTCCGAGGTGCATGATATGATTGAATCCGCGAAACAGGCATCAAAAAAAGCTGACAGGAAGGTCAGCCAAGAAACGGAGGAACAGAATGTATAATCACATCATACTTATGGGCAGAATCACCGCCGACCCGGAACTGAAACTGACCAGCACGGAGCGGGAATATGTCAATTTCTCAATCGCGGTCGATCAGTATGTGAAGGACGGGGAGGATAAAACAGACTTCTTCCGCTGCACCGCATGGGGCAAGACGGCTATATTCATTTCCAAGTATTTCGGGAAAGGCGCGATGATCCTCATCGACGGCGACATTCACAATGACAATTACAAGGACGGCAACGGCGTTCAGCATTACGGAATGCAGGTGACTGTGCGGAATGCGTCCTTTACCGGCGAGAAGAAAGCCGCAGACGAACAGGAAGAACCGCAGATGCCGGAGGAATAACCCATGAAGTTGATTGTCGCTGAAAAGCCCTCTGTGGCACAGGCAGTCGCGCCGGTTGTTGGTGCAGTAACCCGGAAAGGCGGCTATCTGGCTGGCAATGGATATGTCATATCATGGTGTTTCGGGCATCTGTGCCGGTTGATCGAGCCTGACGAATATAGCGCAGAATGGGCAGGAAAGTGGACATTCGCAATGCTGCCGATGATTCCTGACACATGGCAGTATGCGGTCAGCAAGGACAAGAGTGCTGCCAAGCAGTTTGCCGTCTTGAAACAGCTTATGCTTGACAGCCGGATTACAGAGATTATCTGTGCAACGGATGCCGACCGGGAAGGTGAGAGCATTTTCCGGTATGTTTACCATGTGGCGGGCTGTCAAAAGCCGGTTATGCGACTGTGGGTGTCCAGTCTGGAAGATACAGCAATCCGAGCCGGTCTTGCCGCAATGAAACCAAGCAGCGCATACGATAATCTGTTTCATGCCGGAGAATGCAGAGATAAAGCCGACTGGCTCGTCGGAATGAACGGCTCAAGGCTATTTTCTGTGCGCTATCCGGGCAGTATGCTGACAGTCGGCAGAGTGCAGTCGCCCACGTTGGCGATGATTGTCAGGCGAGATTATGATGCAGCCCATTTCATCAGTCAGCGTTATTTCACTGTGATGCTTGATTGCGGCTCATTTTCAGCAGAATCAGAACGATTCGATGATGAATCTGCGGCAGCGGCTTTGGCAGCAGCCGCGGATGGACAGCAAGCAAGCGTGACAGCAATCACAAGGGAAATCAGAACCGACAAGCCGCCGAGATTGTTTGATCTGACTTCGCTGGAACGCGCCGCAAACAAGATGTTCGGGCTGACCGCAAAACAGACAGATGATGCGCTGCAAGCAATCTATGAAGCAAAACTGGCGACATATCCGCGTACAGTATCCCAATTCCTTACGGATGATATGGAGCAATCGACACGCGAGGTTATCAGCAAGGTTCATGCCGTATTTCCGCAGCTTGGTCAATCGGAGACAGTTGATATTTCGCAGTGCATCAACAATCAGAAAGTCGCGGGGCATCATGCGATTCTGCCGACCGCGAATATTGCGCAGGCTGATCTGTCGAAGTTGAGCGACACGCAGCGAACAATCCTGATGCTGATTGCATCCCGGCTGATTCTTGCAACCGCCGCACCGCATCGGTATGAATATGTAACCGCGACAATACGCTGCGCCGGAACAGACTTCAAGGCAATCGGGCGGACAGTGCTGAAAAGTGGCTGGCGGTCACTGGAAAGCAGAATGAAGGCAGCATTGCAGTCAAAGGATAACACGGAGAATGTGCAGCCTGACAAAGCATTGCCGCAGCTGACACAGGGGCAGATGATTGACCGGGTATCCGGCGAAAAAGCAGAACACTGGACAAGCCCGCCGAAACCTTATACCGAGGATACGCTGCTGGCTGCTATGGAACACGCAGGACAGGACGAATATGACGAGGATTCGGAGAAAAAAGGGCTAGGTACACCGGCGACCCGGACAAAAATCATTGAGGGGCTTATTGCACATGGATATATTGAGCGCAAGGGCAAGCAGATCAGGGCTACAGAAAAGGGTGTGAATCTGATCTCTGTTATCCCGGAGACAGTGAAATCGCCGAAACTGACCGCGGAATGGGAGATGCAGCTACAGCAAATCGAGCGCGGAGCATACAGTGCTGAACAGTTTATGCAAGGCATCATCTCCTATGTGCGGAACCTTTGCGCGGAATACGGCACAGTCGATGAGAGCATCACGTTCCGTGGGAGTAATGAACCGGTCGGGAATTGTCCGCATTGCGGAAAGGAGGTCAGGAAAGGACAATACGGCTATTATTGTACCGGCAAATGCGGCATGAATATTGCAAAGGTATTCGGGAAAGTGCTGACTGACTTTCAGCTCATGCGGCTGCTTGCCGGAAAGGAAGTTACGTTTACGGCACATGGCATCAAAACAATCGTGTCACCGAAAGCTGTTGCGCATACCTTTCATGGCAAGCAGGGCTGGCAATGGGACACAAGGAAGGGTTGATATATGGCACAAAAAACAAAATCAGACACAGCGCAGACCAATACGCTGCGTTTTTATCGTCTGAAACGGGAAATGTCGCAGGAACAGCTTGCAAAGCTGTCCGGCGTTCACAAGAATTCGATTATCCGATATGAACAGGGCATTCAGATGCCGTCGATGGAATCTGCAATCAGACTTTGCAGAGTGCTTGGTGTGACACTGGATGAAATGTTCGGCAGCTAGAGAAAATATCTAAAGTCGTATGAAAAGAAAACCGGATAATCGCTGGCGGGGCAATTATCCGGTTCAGAGAAATGATACAATTACGATAAATCAGATGTTATCACTTAATATTACCAATAAATTCTTTCATTTTCTCGCTTATCTGCTCCTGCATATAATTATGAACATAGTGTCCGCAATCAAGTTCAATAACAGTTGCATTTGACAGTTCAGAAGCGTACTCTTTTTGTATATCCGACCACTTTTCAATACCTGTTTCTTTTCCGTCAGATACAAACATTAACATTGGTATATCAGGCTTAGGCGCTCCGTCAATCTTTTTGACAGCATCGGGGATAGCA
>CAMNJD010000152.1 GCA_946540705.1 uncultured Ruminococcus sp.
CCGAATTCTGATACCAGCCGTTGAACTGATTGCGTACCGCAGAGTCACCGCTCAAATACAGCTCATAGATTTCGCTGGATTTTGCACGGTCGAGCCATGTTGTATTCTCCTTATTCCAGTCTGCTGCCGCAGCGGCAAGATAATTGACGATTCCGGAATAAACGATCGCATTGCCGCGCTGCATGATACACGTTCGGGTACTGAATCCGTGATATGCAGCTCTGTTTTGTCTTTGACACGGATCAGCTCACCGTGATCGGCTGCTTTTTTGATGCTTCGGATCATTGGAAATCCGTTCAGATCAAGCGTAAAGTTGCTGTTTGCGCTGCGTTCACGGTCTGTCAGCCACGCACTGTCTAACCGGAGGACAGCGTTCTCACCCAATTTCTGCACCGCATTCCATGCATCGGTCGGAGCCGAATAGGTGTCTTTGACGTCGAGCTTGCCGTCAGCATCCAGATAGCCGACAGACGCTTTTCCCATATTATTGAAGGTCAGATGCATGTAATCCCCGTGATATCCCGATGAGACGAACGGATAGGAATTGATGCTGACGCCGCCGGTCTGGATTTCCTGATCAGTTCCGTTGATCCAGATGCTTGCGCGGAGAGACATTCCGCGGAAGGTCAGTCCGCCGCCGAAGTTCGGGTACGCATACACCGCCACCGGAATCGCAGCCCCTAGATCAAAGGTGCGCTCAACCTTTTCACCTGTATCATCCAGTCTTCTGAGGTCGATCTCCCAGAGATGCTTCTCTCCGGCTGAGTCCAGCAGATATACAGGGATCGTGCCATTGTTCCAGCCGCTGCATCCGTCTGAACAGCGGAGCTGGAGCCGCACGCGCTGCCGGAGATCCTCGGGCGTCTCATCGTAAACCTTGAAAACATCTCTGACCGAATAGGAACGGTCAATGCTGTCTGTCAGCGTCAGCTCAGGTTCCTTGCAGACAGTTGTTTCTTCTTCCGGGCAGTTGTATGTTATTTTTGCAAAGGTCTGATTTTCCGAATCACCATACCGTTTTTTTGAGACAACAGCCGGCACAGTGAGCTCAAAATGGTCAAACACACAGCCGTCATCGGGGATTGCCCTGAGCACAACAGTGCCGGACTCATAAACTCCGCCGGTCACTGTACCAAAGCCTTTCTGATAAGAAACATCGACATTGAATTCACTGTTTTCATAGGCGCCGCTGTGAAGTGATACACCCGCACCGGAAAAACCGGGGATGCAGTCTGCACCGATGTTCTGATAAAATACCGCCCTCAATGCAGTCGCCGGAGTTGATTCTTGCATTCTGTGTGCAGTGCTCGACGCATCCGCCGAAGCTCACACGCCCGGCGATGCCGCCCTCATTGTCATCCGTTGCTCTTGCGAGGCTGACCTCTGGGAACCGTCACCGGCCGGCAAAATCTGCCAGAGCTGCGTATCATCGTTCTGATTTGCAGCTTTTATGACGAGCTGCGTCCCGCTTCCTGCTGTATCGTTCTTTTTCGCGATTGCCTTTCCGGACTTGTCAACGATCATATAGTATCCGCCCGCCTTACGCAGTGTCCAGCGCTGATTGCTGTTTCTGTGCGTCCGACAGATCTGCACGAGTCCGGAGCTTGCGCCGCGGTCAAGGCAGCTTCTTCCGGCAAATACCGGAACAATGGCAAATTCGGTGCCCTCTGCGTTTTCCGCGATCGGGTCTGCAACACGGTATTCGCGGACAGTATTTGTCTCGCTTTCCTCGGAAAATTCCTCAAACTGCGGCACATCTGTATCTGTCTCTGCCGCTGCGCAGACATTCTCCATAATCGGCAGTGCATAGCACAGAGCGGCTGCACAAAGCGCAGAAAGACGTTTAATACCGTTTTTCATCATCATCACCCCGTTTTTCCGGAATTATGCTGATCGGCCTGATTGTGCCGATACTTTTTCATGATGACTGCACCCAGAACAGCGAGAACAACTGCGATTCCGCCCATAATCAGTGCCGTGACGCCATGCTTCTGGAATGCGGAGGCCTGGGTATGCTCGGTGTCATCATAGACCTCGTACTGCGCTACCGCCGGCGTTTCATAAGTCGGTGTGCGCAAACCTTCCAGCAGAAGCCTGTTTTCCGGCAGACCCTCCTTTGCTGTCAGAAAAGACAGGGAGATCGTCTGCATACCGGCAGAAGCGGCTTCCGGTTCAGCAGTATGATTTGCTGCATCATCTGCCGCTGATCCGGCGAAGCTGTTTTCCTGTTCATTCGGTGCAATCGCATTTGCATCGGTCATCGCTGTATGCTTCCAGATCCGCCGGTGTTGGTCTTATAGCCCAGACAGACCTGTGATTCCGGAGAGAAGCCGGCATTCAGGCCGACCGCCATGACGCTGTATCCCGCAGATTCCAGCGTTTCATAAGCATTTTCTCCGGATTCCAGCCGGATCTCCGTGATGAAAAGAAAGTTCTGTGCAGATACCGGGAATGCCGGAACAGATGATGCCGAAAGAACGGCCGCAGTCAGAACAGAGGCGATTGTTTCCTTTGATCTGCATTCCATTCCTTTTCCCCCTTTGCGGTTTGAACGGAATTGTTCACCATGCTCCGCCGCAGCAGCATAATGGCAGGGATATAGGTGATAACAGGGAGCAGAATGCCTGCATATTGGAACTGCGACTGGACAAGGAGATTATAGGTCGCGTGATAAATGATCGCAGAGGACAGAAGCGCGAACGTACCGCACCAGAACAGCTTTCTTCTTTTTTTGATGTACGAGATGCCGTATCCGACCATGACAGTGCAGACACCGTGTACCAGACCGGAGCCGAAGCCTCTGACAAGCGCCCAGAAGATCGAAACCTGTTCAATGTTCTGTATGAGAACCACGATATTTTCGAGCAGCGCAAAGCCGACACCGACTGCATAGGCGCAGGAAATAAGTGTACGGCGGTCATCGGGAAAGCCGCTGCTGGTAAAGAATACGGCATACAGACCGATCACAAGCATATCGTGGAAGGATTGCTGCTTGATCTGAAAATCGTAAAACCCGATGCGAATGTGACCGGGTCTTCAGATACGAACGAAATAAGCAGACTGACTGCTTCCGAAAAGTATGATGTGATATTCCTGGACATCGACCTTTCCGGAACAAACGGAATTGAGCTTGCAAAAAAAATACTGGAAAAGCATCCGCATACCAATATTATTGATATCACCGGATTTGAGGAATACGCGCTGGAAAGCTACCAGACAAACGCAAGCACCTTTTTGCTCAAGCCGATCACGCAGAAGAAAGTGAGATATGCACGGGAGCATTTGCGGTTTCCGGTTTCCGGAATCACCGAGGAATATCTGAGCCGGCTTTCCGCCGGAGCAGATGTGCTTGGTATGAGGATCAAAAAAATGCGCATTGAACACGGGTATACGACCGAGAGCTTTGCGCAGGAGCTGAATGTTACGCTGACCACAGTGTGCAGGTGGGAGAAAGGCTCCCGTGTCCCGGATACAGTCATGCTTATGCGCATCGCACAGGTGCTTGGCATTGAATTGACCGATCTGATTCCGGTGAACAGTAAGGACTGAGGCATGATATCAGACAGCGCCGGGCAATGCCGGGTGCATGGTTCCGGCATTGCAGAAAAAGCAAAGGGTATAAGAAAAGTGCCGAACATTCGGCACTTTTTCTCTTATGTGGGAATACGCTGATGCAGAGACACTGCTGCGCATGATCTTCCGATTCCGTACATACAGATCATTGCAGCCGGCGGATTTATGTGAGGCTGCACTGAACTTCATATATCCTTTCCGTAAGACCGTACAGCGGATTGGGCGTGGTATAGTCCTTGAACACCCCGAACGGAAGGTCGGTATAAACAACAAAAATGTACGGACCGTGGTCGCTGTATACGCAGATTCTTTTTGTACTATAGCATAAATTCCGCAAGCAGTCAATCTGAATGATCGGGCAATTGAATGTACGAACAGAAAAAGGCATACAAATACCGTAAAAGTATCTGTATGCCTTTTTATAGCCTGCTGTAAAAGTCGTTGCTTATAGTAGTTTTAAGAAACTTCTATATGAGCGCAATCTT
>CAMNJD010000153.1 GCA_946540705.1 uncultured Ruminococcus sp.
TCTTCAACCGGGCTGGCTCACCATGCCGCCTGATACCTGTCTATTACAGATTTTGGGTGTCCTCTGACTGCACATTTCTTGACAATTCCAGGAATAATATGGTCGATGCACGGTGACATCGGGTGCGGCCATTTCAGCCGGAAGTCCACGTCTCTGCCGCAGATCCCGCAGACAGACTGTGTGGCGTAGATTCGCTTTTTATTGGATTCAAACTGCGCCCGCTGCGGGCCGTTGTGGTCAGGCCGGAGGTTCGGTCTTGCTCTGGGCTGCGGCATGGTGTCACTCCTTTCGGGCATGAAAAAAGCACCAATGCTTTCGCATCAGTGCTTTGTATTTATTGAATTGTGGTTATTCAGGCATGTTCTCCGCATTGTCGATGATGAACAGTCTTTCCATCACATCGTCAAGTGCTGCGTATGCACGCAAATATACATCAATATCATGCTGACTCAGACATTCAGCTTCCTCATAGTGTTCAATGAGTTTTGTCAGATCTTTGATGCGCTTTACGAGGTAATCGCGGTACTGTTCCATTGTGAGGGTGTCCATTTGTTTCACCGCCTTTCGGGCATGAGAAAACCGCCTTGATTACTCAGGGCGGTTTAATACAATTTTTCAGGATCATGCACAACCGGCTTTGCTTCCGGCCATTCCTCAAAAAAGAGGTTTCTTCCTGCCTGCTTGCTACGTTCAATGCGATCGAGAAATACCTCGTCAGTTTCAAGCATAGGGCAAATGTAAGTTTTCCCCGTTTCAGGATTCGTTGTTACAAGTGCATTGTCGATATATGACCCATACATTTCAGCAGGAGAGAATAAGTCCTCATATTTGTTAATCGCACTATCTGAGATCATATACTCACCTCTTTCAACAGCTTTTCAAACATGCTCAATGAATTCGGAAAATACATTTGCATCTGCATATATCGTGCTTTATCAAACTGTGCCTCAAACATGTGAGCAAATGCCTCACTTGATATTACGAATTCATTATTCCAATAACCCCGATCTCTTCTAACATGTCCACCACGGCCACGAATCATCGCGCCTGAAACACCTTCCATAACATCAGATACACCAGATTGCAGTGAACCAGATACTTTCAATTCTGCACTAAATGCCTTTTGCAACTCAGTTTTCTTAGAAAGCAAATCCATCGCATCTACATAACTCAGAGGCTTCTTAGACTTTGTCCGTAAAGAAATCAATTTTGCAAAGTCGGTGCGAATAGCATCAAGATATTCCGGATGATTAAATGTAATCTGCCCGGCGAAATCATCAATCAGATGCCCATGCTCATGGAACCATGTTGAACCTTTCAAAGCCCAATGGTTCTGATCACGTTCATAACTCATGCTGATTGATTTTGTTCGTTTCCAGTAAAAAGCAGAATCTGTTGTATAGTTTGAATACGAAACAGAATTATCAGGAACAAACTTCGCAAACGCTTTCTGTGCAATCTCTGAACCGGAAGAAAACCTATCCATGAGGATCTGCCTGTATTCCAGCGACATGTCCGGATCAGCGAGGATGCGGTCAAGAAACGCTTTTTCCTCTGCATTCAGTTTACCATGTTTTACGCCGCCTGTCAAGTAGCTGAGCTGCTTTTCTTTCTGCAAAGCCGCTGCCTGCTCCCTAGTCAGCACAACCGGCTCACCGGCACCGGCATCTTCTTTCGGAGCTTCCCATTCCCGCTTGCTCCACACATCCTGCCGCTTGCGCCCGTTCTCAAAGGTCACGGTGCAGTCGCAGTTGTCGTGGCGCTTGTAGATGCCCTCCGGTTCCTCGCCGTAGCGATAACGCCCGGCGACCTTGCTGCACCACGGACAGCAGCCGTTGACCGCCACTCTGGTGATGCGGCAGTCAAGGCCGGCGCGGTGCCGGAACTTCGCGTTTGCCTTGACATAATCATCATGAAACGATTTTGTGACCGTTTCCGTGCCGGCTCTTGCCCGCCGCTGAATCGTCGATTCCGGGACGGTCTGATCGGTAAGTGAATTGCCGAGCTTCTCGACACGTTCCTCCGGAAACGGGGCTTTCTTCGGCGCGATATGCAGTCCGAACCTGCTGTCAAGCTCCTTTTGCACCATGCCGAGAAAACCGTTGATATCCTCATACTGATCGAACAGCAGCGCCTTGCATACCGCCGGACGGTCATGCAAATCAATCTGGCAGACCGTATCAGACATACACATTCCGAGATTGATTGCAGCCCAGCGTGCATACAGCGATGTATCGTTCAAATCCGCCTTGCCACTGTTGATTTTCTCAATCAGCTTTTGTGCTGCGGGTGTTTCTGTCAGTTTCTGCTGCATGATGCCTCTGATGCGGGCAAGTGCTTCTTCGCCTGTCATTCGGCATCACTCTCCAAGCCGGTGAGCTGTTTGATATTCCTTGCGCCGAGGAAGCCCTCCGATGCCTGGTTGATCTTCAGGATTGCGTCGCCGATCGCGCCGAGCGCCGAACCGTCCGGCTCGAAAATCGGCATCCACATCGGCTTCACGTCCCGGAACGCGCTGCGCTTGTATGTCTGATCGTCGCGGAGACAGGCGGCAAGGTATCCGGCATTCAGGAACCCGACGCCGAAGCTGCGCTG
>CAMNJD010000154.1 GCA_946540705.1 uncultured Ruminococcus sp.
GGCTCAAAGCTGCCTGCTGCACAGATCGTGTCGCCGATGTTGATGCCCTCGATACCGGACACCCAGACAATATCGCCGACCGTTGCCTTCTGGGTCGAAACGCGCTGAAGCTGCTCGATCTGAAGCAGTGTCACCAGCTTGGCAGTGACCGGCTTCTCATCGCTGTGATAGTTGCCGACCTGCACCTGCTGTCCGACAGTCGCGGTGCCGCGGACAATTCTGCCGACACCGATCCGGCCGACATATTCATTATAGTCGATCGAGGAAATGAGCATCTGAAGCGGCTCATCGGGTTCACCCTGCGGCGGCTCGATGTAGCTGAGGATCGTATCGAACAGCGGCTTGAGATCCTTGCCCGGCTCATACTGACTGAGTGACGCAGTGCCGCTTCTGCCCGAGCAGAACAGGATCGGACTTTCAAGCTGCTCGTCATTGGCATCCAGATCCAGCAGGAGCTCGAGCACCTCATCGCCGATCTGGTCAAGACGCGCATCCGGGCGGTCGATCTTGTTCACGACAATGATGATCTTCTGACCCATTTCGAGTGCCTTGGAGAGCACGAACCGCGTCTGCGGCATCGGCCCCTCTGCGGCATCGACCAGCAGCAGCACACCGTCTACCATATTCAGCACGCGCTCGACCTCGCCGGAAAAATCCGCGTGGCCGGGAGTGTCGATAATGTTGATCTTCACACCGTTATACATGACCGAGGTATTCTTCGCAAGGATCGTGATGCCGCGCTCGCGCTCCAGATCGTTGGAGTCCATGACGCGCTCTGCGACAGACTGATTCTCACGGAATGCGCCGCTCTGCTTGAGCATCTCATCCACAAGCGTGGTCTTGCCGTGGTCAACGTGCGCGATGATCGCGATGTTTCTTAAATCATTCCGAACCAATTTTATTCCTCCTGTTAATTCGCCCTGCCCGCCTGCTTCTGCGCCATGCGTGCCTTCAGGCGTTTGATAGCATCATCTATAACCGGAACGCGAAGCTGTCCCGTTGCATTGGCGACAAAGCGCTTGCCTCTTTGCAGCCAGCCCATCGCCGTTTCAAGGTCGCGGTTCACGCCCATGCCCTGTATATAGTGCTGCGCAAGCTGATACGCAGTCCTTGCATAGGCCTGCACAAGCTGCTTTCTGATCTCGCCGAAATCAACGAAATTGGGCTGCGTATAAAACGCCCAGTAGCCCAGCAATGCCTGCTCGGCCTGCTGCGACCATGCAAACGACTGTGTATGGTCGATCTTCGGCCCGGCACCGCCGTATGCCTTCGGGCCGTCCTTATATGCCGCGCAGAGATTCAGCATCGCCATCCAGGAGCCGTTCTGCGCCGCGAGATTCAGCCACTCAAAGTATTTTCGGTAATCCTGCTTCACGAAATATCCGCAGCGGTAGCATTCCGCGATCAGGAACTGCGCATCCTGCACATTCTGTTCAGCCGCCCGCAGCAGAAAGCCGTAGGCTGTTTCATAGTTCTGCTCCACGCCAAGCCCGAAATAGTAGCGCTCTCCGAGCTCCTGAAGCGAGCCGCGGTCATTTTCCTTCTCCGCGTGCTCCTCCAGCTCATGCAGCGGGATCGCCGCATACGGGCGATAGACATGCACGGTTCTGCCCTTGCCGTCCTTCGGCGTAAAATCCACGCAGACCGCCGGTAAAAATGCAATTTTCACGGTTCCTGCTCCTCTCTCTCCGATGTACCGTCCTCCGCACCGTCAAGCAGCTTGCTGTCTCCTGCCTCGCCGATCACCATAGAAATCAGCACACAGCCGGCGTAATCGAACCAGCCGTCCCCGCAGTGACAGACCACCTGCTGTTCATCCTCCTCATCGGTGCGGCTGCCGGTCGTCATCTTCACATGTGCATCCAGCACGACGCAGTCAAGCGTTTCGCCGGGCATATAGCGCGCAAGATTTTCGAGCTCCAGCTTCAGGGATTCGACCTTGCTCCTGTTGTCCGGAAACGCCTCCTCCGGTGTTTTCGTCGAACGGATCTCATATTCCGCCGTGCTGTCTGTTCCGACCAGCGATTTTGCGATAACAGGCAGGATTTCCTCCTCCGTGAGATCCTGCTCGGCCAGCAGATTCTCCCGCAGCGCTTTCGGCATCGCATAGTAGAGCATCAGCCCGTCCTCGCGGCTGATCGCCTCAAAGGTATTGGCAAAAGCCTCCTCCGGCGTATCGAACAGCTTGCCTTCGATGCGCTCCTGCGGGACATTGTCCGACACAGTTCTGACGGGTTCGGCTGCCGTTCCGGTCGGATCCGGCTTTGTTTCATCTGCTGCGGCAGTTCCGGTTTCCGTCGTTGTCTGCATTGATTCCGTCACCGTCTGCGCAGAAGTTGTCTCCGAAGCAATGATCTCCGTGATCCCGGCAGCAGTGCTGCTCTCAGCCGTGCTGCTGCTTTCCCCGCCGCAGCCCGTCAGCAGCAGGCAGGCTGCACTGACGGCCGCTGCAAACCTGTACAGCTTCATGTCCCGCTCCCGTTCACCAGCAGTTGCTCAATCGGTTTCACTTTCATACGCAGGCTCCGGTGACGGATCGAGCATATCCGCTACATAATTCTGTACGCTGTTCTCGACATATTCCGCGGAGATCGTATCGTACCAGCGGTCACCGATCTTGTATGTCACGAGACCCATTTCCCAGTTTTCATACTCATCATCCTCCGGATAATGAACGACAATATGCACCACGCAGTATTCCGGAGCCTCGCCGTGATAGCTCCAGCCCTTCAGCAGCGCTTCGACACTCTCCTGTGCATCCTCTGAGTCATCGTATTTGGAATACTCAAACGTGTCGTCCGCTTCCATTTTCGCGTCCGCTTCCGCAAAGGTCATCTGCTCCTTGAGTTCATAGGTGAACACATGGTCAGCGGGATCATCTTCCATTTCCTCGTCAAATTCCGCCTGCAAATAGGCGATCGCGCCCTGCAATTCTTCTCCGAGGCTCTCTGCAAAGCATTGCGGCAGACATGCAAACAGTTTGACGGCATCCGCAGCGATATAGGCATCCATTGCAGCCTTTGCGGCCTCTTCGGGGGTCGCGCAGCCTTCAAACGCGCCCGCAGGCAGCGTCACGGAAGCACCCGAGCCGTTTGCGGGCTTTGAGGGGTTCTCCTCCTGCTTCTGCGCTGAAGCAGTCGTCTCCGTTTCGGCCGCCGATTCCGTCACAGTCTCACCGGTTGTCAGCTCCGCTGCGTCAGAATCCTCGCTGTTCTCCGCTTTTTCCTGCTGCGCAGCCGCAGCTGTCACCTCTGCGGCAGTGCTGCTCTCCGCTGCACTACTGTCATCTTTGCCGCAGCCCGTCAGCAGCAGGCATGCGACACTGAGTACTGCAAAAGCTGTCCGTTTTTTCATACAATTCATTCCCCTTCTGTATATTCCGGTTTTTTCTCTTATATATACCTCATACTTTAACATCTGATTATAACACCATTTTCGGGCCGCTGTCAAGAATTGCGGCAGAATTCGCACATATTCGGGGCTTTTTGCGATATATCACGGATAGTTTTCGGTGATTATTCCAAAAACATGCACAAAGGCAGACGCATCAAAGTACGGCAGCGGCATTCCCGGCAGTCATCTCATGCAGCAAACCGCTGCTCTGCGGGCAAGCATTCGCCTGCACATCCTGCGGGGAAATCTTCCGCAATGCAGGGACAGTCCCCGCATCCGACCGATTTCGCAGAGGATGTGTGCTACAATAGGAGCATCAAAAAAGAAAGGACGCAAAGCGCTATGGTTGAACTCAAACAGGAACCCAGAAAGCTCACCGCAATGCTCAGCGGTGAGCTCGATCATCACCACGCCAAAGAGATCCGCGAGGCGATCGACTTCGCCGTCCGCGAGCAGCTCCCGCAGACACTTGTGCTCGATTTTCTGCATGTCACGTTTATGGACAGCTCCGGCATCGGGCTCATCATCGGCCGGGC
>CAMNJD010000155.1 GCA_946540705.1 uncultured Ruminococcus sp.
GCTTGATGCAGAAACCTATCTCACCGCCGAGCAGTGCATCGAATACGGTTTCGCTGACAAATACAGCGATGATGAAGATGCCGGAACCGATATGGAAAATGCAAAGCAGCGTGCAGCCGAAGCAGCAGAGCAGGCGGCTGTCCGGGCAGAAATGGAACGCCGTCAAGCGAAGTGCATGGCGGTCATCAACAATTATTTGAAATAAGGAGGAACCTCACATGAAAAATCTGGATAAGATCAGGCAGGAAAAGGACAAGCTGCGGAATGCCCTCGCGGATGCGATCCGGGCGAACGACGAGGAAGCGCTCGGCGCCGCAATGGACAACTGGATGCAGTTTGTGTCGGAAACGGTCATGGCCGAGGCAAACGGTATGATTGAAGCAACTGACCGCAGCATTCTCTCCGCGCGCGGCATCCGGCAGCTCACCTCGGAGGAGACGAATTTCTATGAGAGCTTCATCGCGAACGCGCGGCAGGATGCCCAGACCGTGATCACAAACATTACCAGTGCTCTGCCGAAGACTGTGATCGACAGCGTGATGGATGACATGAAGGCGGCATATCCGCTGCTTGACCTGATCGACTTCACGAACACCGGCGCAGCGATCCAGTGGGTGCTGAACGCGCAGGGCGCACAGGCTGCGACATGGGATGAGCTCAATACGGCGGTCGCGAAGGATCTTGCCGGTGCGCTTCAGGTCGTTGATCTGACACAGGGTAAACTTTCGGCTTATATGTTCGTGACGCAGGATATGCTCGCACTCGGTCCGCAGTGGGTTGACCGCTATGTCCGTGCAATTCTCGCGGATGCGCTCGCAGCGGGGCTCGAAACCGGCATGGTGGACGGCGACGGCGTGAAGAAGCCGATCGGCATGACCCGCAATTTTACCGGCAATTTCAACGCGAACACCGGCTATGCCCGCAAGACTGCAACTGCTGTCACAAAGCTGGATCCGACGACCTACGGCTCACTGCTCAAAACGCTTGCGACGGACGGCCTGACCGGCAAATCCCGCGGCATTTCCCGTGTCATCCTGATCGTCAATCCTGTGGATTATTTCGAAAAGGTCATGCCTGCGACGACCGTCATGACGCCGCTCGGCACCTATGCCGGCAATGTGCTGCCGTTCCCGACTGACGTCGTGCAGTCTGTCGGCGTCCAGTCCGGTCATGCCGTCATCGGCATCGCAAAAAAGTATTTCATGGGCGTCGGCACAGGCCGCGGCGGCAAGCTGGAATACAGCGATGAGTACAAATTCATCGAGGATCTCCGCGCCTACAAGATCAAGTTCTACGGCACGGGCAGACCGTATGACATCAATGCGTTCCTGTACCTTGACATTTCCGGTCTGACTGCGGCATCCCCGGTCGTTACAATCAACGGCACTGTTGAGAACACGCCGCAGACTCCGTGAGGTGATGCACAGTGGCACTGATCGACGATGTGAAGTCCTATCTGGATATCACTTGGAGTGATCCGCACACTGACACGAAGATCGCGGGCATTCTGGCAAGAGCGGAGAACAGGCTCCGCTCCTATGCCGGGGCTGAGATTGATCTGACCGCGGAATCCTCGGAAAAGCAGTTGTTTCTCGATCTGTGCCGATACATCTACAACAACGCAGGCGAGGATTTCGAGGACAACTACCGCGCAGACCTGATGATGCTGCGCGCAAACCGCAAAACGGAGGCGATGACCGGTGAAGGCGAAGCACAGGACAGCGGCACAGGTGGCTGAGGACTGTCTGGTCTATGACAAGCCGGTCACGCTTCAGCACTATGCAGACGGCGTCTGGCAGGATGCCGCGCACCTGCACGCTGCCGTCAACAGGGCAGTCGGCGCAGAGCAGCCGCATTTTCTGTTTCGCGTGCGGTATTTTGCACTGCTTGATTCCGTCCGGCGGCATCCGCAGACATTCCGGCTTCTGTTCTTCGGCGACTGCTGTGAGATCGCGGACTATGATGACTACAACGAGCGGCACCGTGTCATCAAGCTGACCGCAAAGCGCATGATCTGCGGCACTCTGACGCTGATTTCGCAGCAGGAAACGCTCGACAGGCTCCGGCAGCCGGTTATGACTGAGCAGCCCAGAGATGTGTACTGCGCAGAATATGAGATCACGCAGGAGGACAGAGCCGCTGCACAGCAGATGATGTTCAGTCTGTCTTACCGCCTCCGCGTATTCACTGCGGATTTTTGCAGCGAGACTTTGTCGGAATATGCAGGCAGGCGGCTCCGGATCTTTAAGGCAACACGGGCCGGCGATATGACAGAGCTGTACCTCGGAGAAAGGATCGGTGCGCTGACATGAGCAGGCGGATGATGCGGGTCTATGCAGCAAGTCTCGACAGATACCTGACGGAAACAATGCTGCGGTACGGCGCGGAAACCGCGTATGACATCAGCGAGGCGATCCGGCAGATCGGCGATGAAGCAAAGGAAAAGGTCATAGCGGCATCGCCGAAAAACAAAGGCAGGTACCGGCGCGGCTGGCGGGTCGATTTCAACAGCAAAGGCTGGCATATCCGCTGCGTGATCCACCAGAAGAAGCCGACCTACCGGCTCACGCATCTGCTGGAGGACGGCCACAGAACCCGCGGCGGACACAGCAGAACCAAAGCACAGCCGCACATCCGTCCGGTTGAGGAGTGGGCGGAAAAGGCGGCGCTGGATGCAGTCGCAAAGGCGGTGAAAGGATGACGGTTGAGGATTTCGGCGGGCTGATTGCCGCGCTTGACATTCCGTCGCGGTACGGGCACTTCAAAAATGCGAAAGCAGTGCCGTATATCGTCTATACGGTGATCGAAAAAAACGCAGTTTACGCGGACGGCATCGTTGTTTACTCCGAGCCGTGGATCGAGCTGCTGCTCTGCACCGAAAGCCGGGACACAGCCGCAGAGGCGGAGATCGAGCGCATGCTGACGGATGCAGGCATTGCGTTCGAGGTCTATGACATGGCGTATGACGAAAAAGAGGGCATCCACATTACAAGCTACAGCTTTCAGCTGGAGGAGGAATGAACATGGCAGAAAAAGCAAGACTGCGCCGGACGATCTCGCAGCTCGGCTATGCGCCGATCACTGCGGTCGCGGATGACGGCAAGCCGACCTACGGCAGCATCGTCTGGCTTGTGCATAACGAAGCGGGCGGCAGAGAGTACGATGCACAGCCGGCGGGCGATCCGGCAAGCATCTGGGCGGACGGCGTTGAGGTCTACGCTGCGGAGGACAATCAGGGCTACAACCTTACGCTCACGACCCTGAATGTCGTGGACGACATCGAGGAGGACTGGTACGGCAAGACCGTCACGGAGGACGGTGCGGCGGAGGAGTATGCCGACGGTGAGGAATATCCGCACATGGCGCTCATCATCATCGAGGACACGACTGACGGCCTCGGCGAGACCACGATCTACTATGACGCGCATATCACACAGCGCAGCGCCAAGCAGGGCGCAACGTCCGAGGGCAGCGGCCTGAACCCACAGTTCCCGGAGCATGCATTTGCGTGCCGGCCGCGGCAGGACTGCAAGTGCGTCTGCATGACAACCAAAACGAAAAACAAGATCAGCACGATTCCGGAGCCGAGCAGGGCGGCATCCGGGACAGCCGATGCGCCCGGGACAGCCGATGCGCCGTGAGGTGACTGCACATGGAAACAACGATCACAATCAGCGGCAGACCTGTCCGGTTCCGCAAGACCGGCGGCACGGTTCTGCGCTATAAGCGGGAGTTCGGGCGGGAGTTCAATGCCGACCTTGCAAAAATCGCAGCGATGCAGTCCGTCATCGGCGGAAAAAATAAAAAAGCAGCCGCTGCTGCTGCACTCTGCATCGAAACCGAGTGGATGTACGACATGGCGTTCATCATGGCGCAGCAGGCAGACCCGTCGATCACCGACGAGCTGACATGGCTGGACAGCTTTGAGGAGTTCGACCCGTGGGCGGTCTTTTCGCAGCTCATGGAGCTGATCTCAAAGGAGCAGGAGATCGCGCCAAAAAACGCCTGAGCGGGGGCGGGAACAATTCAGACGGTGAGCCCCTGCCGGCAGAGAGCTTCGCACTGGCTCTCATGTCGCGGGGGTTTCCGCTCTCCGAAATCGACAACTGGAACACCGGCATGCTGATCGACTGGGCGCTTGAATATGACCGCATGCAGAAGCGCGCACGCGGCGAGGCCGTCCACGATGAGTATGAGCGGTACAAACAGCTCAAAGCAATGGAGCCGCAGATCGAGGAGCTGCACGCGCAGGGGCGCATCCGGGCAGCAAAGTACGAGAGCTACAAGCAGACGCTCGCGGACTGTGAGCGCAGGCTGAGGGGGTGAGCGCATGGCATCAAAGAAAGTCAACGGCATTACGATCGCGATTGATGCCGACACCTCCGGCGTAACTGCCGGACTGAAGGATCTGACCTCGCAGTCGGTGTCGCTGTCCAAGCAGCTCAAAACGGTTG
>CAMNJD010000156.1 GCA_946540705.1 uncultured Ruminococcus sp.
TCATAGAGACCTTTCAGCGTGGATGGCAGCGTGACCTTCTCAAGGTTTTCGCAGCCCCAGAAGGTCTGCATTCCGGTCGATGTGACCGTATCCGGCAGCGTGACTTCTTTCAGCTTGCCGCACTGTGCGAGCGCAAACTGTGCAAAACCGGTCACGGGCATTCCGTTGATCTCCGCAGGGATTTCCAGCACGGCGGGCAGGTAGTCCGTAAAGCCGGTAATCATGACTTCGCCGTCCTCGGCCTTGTATTTGAGCCCCTGACTCACCGATTCCGCAAGGGAGCCGCCGATCGCTTCAAACGGAATATCATGCCCGATTGCATATGTCTCCCCACAGGAACCGTAATAGCCTTTGATCGTCAGCTTTTTGCATCCCTCAAAGGCGGTTTGATGGATGCTTGTGACGCTGCCGGGGATCCGGATGCTTTCCAGCGCATAACAGTTCAGAAACGCCGAGCCGCCGATGCTTGTCACAGTATCGGGAATCTGCAGGTCAGTCAGCGCGCCGCATCTTGCAAACGCCGCGTCCTCGATTGCCGTCACGCCGTCCGGAATCACAGCACTTTTCAGCTCCCAGCATCCCGAAAATGCACCGCCGGCTATGCTTGTCACGCTGTCAGGAATCTGAATGTCCGTCATCGTTTGGCACAGATAAAATGCATATTCGCCGATGCGGGTGACACCGTCCGGAATTGTGACTTCTCCGGTACAGGTTCTTCCGTCAACCAGAATGCTGTTGACGATCACAAGAGGGTTTTCGTTCTGTTTTGCCTCCAGCCACGGTGTCTCGTTGAATACATCCAGACCGATGTCTGTCACACTGTCCGGAATCGTGATGTCAGTCAGAGCGGTACACTGGTAGAAAGCCTGATCGCCGATGCTTGTCACACTGTCTGCGATCACAATGCTTTCCACGCCGAAGCATCTCATAAAGGTATGATCTCCGATGCTTGTCACGCCGTCCGCGATCACTGCCTTTGTGAAGCTCAGTCCGGAAAAGGGTCTGTCATCGAGTGTATAATCTGCCATATCGCCGGTGCCGGAGATCGTCAGCACGCCGTTTTTGAGCGACCAGTTGACGTTTTCACCACATTTACCGTTCGTTTCCGCAGCGCTTGCGGTCATCGCAGGGCGCAGCAGCAAGGGCGTATGATGCGGCAGCGAGCAGACTGACAGCGCAGCCGCTGCAAGGATACTGATGGTGCGGTTTCTTGTGTGTTTCATGAGAATACCTCCGTTCATTCGGTTGTTTCGATAAAGCAACAGGGGACAGCGCTCTGCTTTGCGTAATCATGGAACGGTCAAGCCGGCACTTGGTAACCAAATACGCATTTATACAGAATTCTATTATGTATATTGTACCATGCAGCACTGTGCGTGTCAACGGGTGTTCCAAAACTGTCACATGACACTTGTGAAACATCTGCTGCTTTTTCATCGAAAAGAACTGCACAGTATGCTATGATGAAGGCGAATGCCGGGAGGCGGCAGACAATCTTTGTCCGCCGTCCCGTGTTTTCTCCGCGCACGGTTTGATTTGCTTCTGCAAAAAAAACGATTCCGCTCAGATGAGACGGTCCTCTGCCGTTGTCCGCGAATGATACAGAACCGCCAGCCCAGCGGTGCCATTTCTATACAATCTGACGAAAAATCTGACAGGTCAAACTTGTTTGACCGTAAGCATCCTGCACCACCAGCTCGGTGCGGTGTTGCCTTACGATACCGGTTTGGCATCTGTGAACTGAATATGCCAACAAAACCGCCGCCTGACGACCTATCAGACGGCGGGCGGGGAGCCCCTGCGGGCATATCATTCACTCCCCGATGTACCTCTCCGCAGCGGATTGCACACCCATACAAAACCGGATATCCTGTGTCAATGATTTCAGTAAGCAGATACACATTCAGGAATGGGACTTGTTCCGGAATGCTGACGGCGTGACACCCTCCTGCGCCTTGAACTGCTTGGCGAAATGCGCATAGGTTTCATAGCCGCAAAGCTCCGCGATCTGTGAGATCGGAAATTCTGTACTGCAGAGCAGATCTTTGGCTTTTTGCAGCCGGAAGTCGATCAGCTCCTCAAAAACACTTTTCCCGAAATAGCGCTTATACATTCTTTGCAGATAGCTTCTGCTGATATGCGTCTGTTCACAAAGCTTCTGCACATTCCAGTCCGATTCCGGATGCTGCTGCATTTCTTCACGGATCCGGAGAAGCTGCCGGTAAAGCTGGGGGTTCTCCGGTTCCTTTCTGTCATCTGCATTCTGCGGCCTGAGCTTTCTTTTTTCTGCAAGCTGCTCCAGTGCAAGGCACAGATAGCTGATCCATGTGCAGTATTCCGGCTGATAGCAGCAGGGCAGCTTCCCGAAGGACAATGCAGCAATCCCGAACTGCCGCTCATCCATATGCAGCGCGGAAAGATAATATGCACTCGGATGCTCCGGATTCTGCGTCAGATAAGAAACGATCTCAGACTGATCAATCGGGTGCGCCGAAAGCCCGCTGCTTTTCCCTGCTCTGTCCGTCCAGAGCACCTCACAGCAGTCTTTCTGACCAGAAGGATTCTGATTTGCCTGAACGGATTTCAGATAATCATTCGTCAGGAAGATGCGGAACTGATTCCAGTGGCATACAAGATAAATGCGGCTTGCGGCGAGAAACAGCAGATCATGGAGCGATCCAGTATGCATCATCTCAAACAGCACCTCGCTGTGATAAAACCACTCTTTGTAAACAGAGAGCAGCCGCTGTTCTCTGCGGCTTTTCTCACTCTGCCGCAGAACCGGTACACAGCCGCAGCTCTGACCAATCTGAATTCTGCTGTGTCTTGTCTGGAGCCTGCGGCAGCTTTTTCCGGTTATGATGCTGAAAAGCCGCCTGAATGCGTCAGCGCCGAGCTGGTAGCAGCTATGGGGAAAGCTGGTCAGGCTGACCGCGCTCAGCGCATCATCGAGATACCCGTCAAAGCCCGTGACGGCGACATCCTGCGGCACACGGATGCCCGCCTTTCCGAGCGCGGCGATCAGTGCATCTGCCATGATATCATTGGCACAGACAATCGCATCCGGCATAGCGAGCTCGCCGCTGATGAGCCGCTGTGCATATTTCACAGGGGCATCCCGCCAGAAATCGCCGTAGGCATAATAGCTTTCATCATAATACAGACCGTGGCGCTGCATCACATGAAAATAGGTCTCCAGACGCTCCTCCGCCTGCGTGGTGCCTTTGGTGCCGGTCAGGCAGTAGATTTTCCTGTGACCGTGAACCTGTATCATATGCTCGATCAGCAGCGAGAATGTCTCCGGATCATGCGAGACAGTATTTTCAAAATAGGGATGCTCGCCAGCATCCAGCAGCATCACGGGTCTGCCGGTCTTCCGGAGCAGATCATCCAGATGCTTTGAAACTGCGCCGTTTGCAAAGGCATTTCGGTCATAGATAAAGCCGTCAAAGCAGGGCGATCCGATCAGCCGGTACAGATCCGCTTCATGCGCGATATGCGGTGACACAGGCTCCTGAAAATTATTCCTTGCCGCCAGCACAATGACATTGCAGTCAGCCAGCGTGCTTTGCGCGATGATGCCGCGGAGCATCTGATCAATATAATCCCGATAGCATTCCGCCGTAATCACGCCGATTGTCTTTCTCTTTCTCATATCGGAATCCCTCCTTATCCAATTATAGCATATTGCGAACCAAAGTGCAAGACTTTACGACATATTATTTTGGGAAATATGTACTATTATCTTTTGACACGCTGCAATACAGTCTTGATTCCGGCATGAAATCCGGTTTATAATAATATCGGAGCGCTGTATCAATACGCAGCGTATCTCATGCGTCCCTGAGCGCAGAAAGGAAATTGGGAAATGAGAAAGAAAAATGCGAAACCACACTATCAGCGGGGATTCTTACTGAGTCTGTTCACGATTCCGGCACTTCTGATGCCGAATGCGGGCATCG
>CAMNJD010000157.1 GCA_946540705.1 uncultured Ruminococcus sp.
AAATAAACGATAGGACACCGGATAAAGAGAAGATGACAAAAACAATTAGAATTCCTGATACCAATTCAACAGAGCAAGCCGCGGTCTGCCATGCCCGACAAATTCCGATTTATGTCAGCAACAGTTATAGTACTTCTGACCGCATATCAGAAATACTATGGCTTAAAACTTCTATATCAGCATCGACCTTTCCGGGGACGGTTTTGCTGTCCTGTTCAGAATACCGATGCCTCTTGTTCGCTGATCCAGAGCAGGTCTGCACGAACGGCGTCCAGCTCTGCCGTCAGCTCATCGCTCTGCGACCTGTTCAGTGCGTCCAGCCGCAGGATCGCCTCGTTGAGATCGGTCAGCGGCTGATTCGGCACAAAATAATGCAGCAAACGGCTCTCCTTCCGCCAGCATGCCTCCAGTGCCCCGATCTCTGCGGACGCATCGCCCTGCGCCGCCTGCACCGCTTCCGTACAGGCCAGCAGCCGCCCGCAGCTTTTCCGGACCGCTGAGGCCGACCGGAAGGACAGCAGCGTGATGCCTGCGAGCAGCACTGCGGCAATGCCGGTGCGGGTGCTTTTGAAAATGCCGTTCATGAGGCGGCCTCCTTCCGGATGAGACAGCGGATGCCGCTGCGGTCTGCCGTCAGCAGAAAGACCTGCTCCTGCGTGAGCCTGTTTTTCCGGAGCATGTCCTGAAGCTGCCGGTCGGTGCAGCCCGCTGCGTGCATGCCGTCCCTGCTGATGCAGCCGTCCGCGATCAGCACCTCCGGCGGCGGATCGGCAGGCGGGTGCAGATGCAGGTCGCCGCAGGTCACGCCGCGTGCGTCCGCTTTCTGATAAGCGGAGACTTGTCCGTTTGTTTCGACAACCGCAAGCTGTACCTCCGTCACGTCAAAGATGCCGAGCGAACGCAGCGCCGTCATGAGATCATCAAGCGAAAAGCGCAGCTCTGTGAGCTTTTTCTGGTCGATCTGGCCGTCGCGAATGATGATCTGCGGCGCCCCTGCGAGCAGATGCCGCAGGCCCCGGCTGTGCAGCACGCCCCAGGACAGAATGACCTCGAAGCTGATCAGCACCAGCATCGGGACAATGCCCATGAGCAGCGGCAAATTCTGATCCTCAAGCGGCAGCGTCGCGATATTGGAAATCAGGATCGTCACGACCAGCTCGGTCGGCTGAAGCTCCCCGATCTGACGCTTGCCCATGAGCCGGATGCCGAACACCACGATCGGGTACAGAATCAGCACCCGCAAAAATCCAGTGAGCATAGCCCCTCCTTTACAGCGCCTCTGCATCGGCAAACGAAAGCTGCGGGTGCAGCGCGAGATTCAGTGCGCAGGCGATGAGCCTCGCAGCGTGATGGAGCAGCTTGTCGATGTCCCGCGGCGTGACCATGAGATTCGGCAGGGCATGCAGATCCCCGCCCGCCTGCGCAGCAGCCGTGTGCAGATCGACGACTGTCGGCACACCGACTGCAATGACCGGGATGCCGAGCGTGCGCATGCTGAGCTCTGCGCGGCAGTTCTGCACACCGCTCCCCGGCGCGATTCCGGCATCGGAGATCTGAACGGTCGTGCCCAGGCGGCTGATCTCCGAGCAGGCGAGCGCGTCGATCGCGACCACGCATGCAGGCTGCACAGTCTCCCGCAGTGCCACGATCAGCTCTGAGGTTTCGATGCCGGTCTGTCCGAGTACGCCGTTTGCCAGCACGCTCACCGGCCGAAGCCCCCGCAAAAACGACATATCCGGGTCGTTTTCGGCAAGCTCTCTGCGCAGATGCCGCGTCGCGAGAATCCGCCCGGCGGTGCGCGGGCCGAGCGCATCCGGTGTGATATCGGCATTGCCGAGCCCGGCAATCAGAACCGCACCGTCCGCCGGCAGAAAGGTCCGGAGCTCGTCTGCAAGCTCTGCGGCCTGCGGCTCCAGCAGCGGCCCGGCGTGACTGAGCTGATCGCTTTCCAGCGTCAGGCAGCGGCCGCGTCCCCGGCCGAGCGCCGCGCCCGCCTCATCGCTGTCAATCACGATCTCCGTGATGCGGAAGGCCCGTCCGCGGCAGTCCATGCGGATGCCGGGATGCCCCGAAAAATCGGCTGCGCGTTCGAGCGCGAGATCTGTACGGTTTGTCATGTGCATTCTCCTCCGTGCGGGCATCGCGGCCGGTTGTGCATTTTGCTGAATGGAGCCGCTGAAACGCTGCGAAATTCCGCATTTTGCCCTATTGCAATTTTGTTCCGCCTCTGGTATAATAATAGTTGGTTTGGCAGCATGTAACAAGTATGCGGTCCCCACCCGCGCTGGCAGGGCAGTCCCGCCATAATTGCCCTGTATTTACTGTATGCCGCTTTTCCGGAATTATTCTGAAACTCTGCAAATCTTCCGCAGACAAGAAAAGGAGTACCAAACAATGGCAACTGCAAAGAACAGCGCACCGAAGAAGCGCCCGACCCCTGAAAAGAGAGATAAGACCAACAAGCTGCGTGCTGCCCGCAACAAGGCGACCCGCTCCGCGCTGAAGACCGCGATCAAGAAGGCATATATCGGCGGCACTGACCGTACCGCTGTGATCCGTTATGCGATCAAGCGTGTCGATCAGGCATGCGCAAAGGGCATCCTGCACAAGAACAACGCTGCCAGAAAGAAGTCTCAGCTCATGAAGCTGCTGAACAAGGCAAGCTGATCTTTTTTCAGAACAACAAAAACCGCCGTATTCCGCAAGGGAGTACGGCGGTTTCAGTTTGTCGAGAAAGTGTCTCCGACGGATTCAAAATGGGGGCGCCCCTCGCTTCGCTGTGTCGAGTTTGCTGCGCAAACATCGAGC
>CAMNJD010000158.1 GCA_946540705.1 uncultured Ruminococcus sp.
CCGCCGCCTGATTGGAAGTCAGGCGGCGGTTTGCATTGTAAAGATGCCCATGACAATCAACTTGCGCGGAGTTGTCCTGGCACCTGACGGCTTCAGATCGGGCAGCGCACAGCGCCCGCACCGGCTGCGTTCTCAGAAAAATGCCGGATTCTGACTCATCTCGTTCAGATATTTCAACAGATACTTCAGATCGAGCATCGTCAGTTCAATCACGGGATAGTTGAGAAATTCGATCTCCGCACTCTCCGTAATGCACTTGACCAGCGCCACTGCATCTGCGATTGAGACCGTACCGTCACCGTTAAAATCGGGAATCTCAAAACAGGTAAAGACATGATCTTTCGGCGGCTCGAACGAAATGCCGTTCTCCTCTGCATAGCTGCTCAGGATCGAGTCAGATTGGCCGCAGATCCTCCGAAGATCGCAGCCAAAGAAGGGCGTATCGCCGATCTGAACGATCTTGCCGGAAAAGCTGACCGTCTGCAGCGATTGACAGCTGAAGAACAGCCGGTTGCTGATCTCCGTGACACCGGAACCGATCGTCGCTGTCTGAAGCGCTTTGCAATAGCCGAAGGCCTCTTCCTGAAGCTCGGTCAGGCTGTCCGGCAGAGAGAGCGTATAGAGCCCGCAGCCGTAGAATGCCTGCCGGCCGATGTGCCGGAGGTTATCGCCAAAGGTAACGCGCTCCAGATTTTGACAGCTGTAAAATGCCTGATCATCAATGTAAATCAGGCTGTTCGGAAGAATGATCTCACGCAGGGAGTTACAGTTTTGGAAAGCACTTTCCCCGATGTATTCGACATTTCTGCCGAACTGAATGCTCTCCAGATTTGTGCAGCCGGTGAAGGTACCTCCGCCGATCTCCGTGATTCCGTCGCCGATCACAATACGCCGGACGGTATCTTTTGTAAACCCACCGTACAGGTCATAATTTGTAATCGGCCCATTACCGCTGCATGTCAGTGTGGCGGTTACGGGATCAAAGCGCATGCGGGGAGTCGGATCATCGAAGGTTGTTTCGGTCGCCCTTTCAGTTGTTTCTGTCGATGTCACCGTGGTTTCAACCGTTGTTGTCGTAGTTGTCGCTGTCGTTGTTGTTTCTGTCCCGAGCGGCTCTGTTGTGAACTGTGTCTCGTCGATCAGCTCAAATTCCAGATGATATTTCTCTGCGAACGCTTCTGCGGTTGAGCCGGCAAATCCGACGATCCGGAACAGATCGCTGACCTCTGATGTATCCGCATTGATCGTACAGTCCGGATTCAGGAAAACGAGGGTCTTGCTTTCCCGGACCGGATCAAAGGCAGATGTGTTCAGTACGGTAATCCGTGCGGGGATGACAACCTGCTGTACGGAGCTGAGCCCGAATGCCTTTTTGCCGATCTTACAGCTTGTGTTGGGCAGTGTGATTGTTTCGATTGCATGCGTGTTATGGAAGGCGGAAAAGCCGATCTCGGTGATGCTGTCGGGCAGAGAATCCAGCACGAGATTTTCGCAGCCGTAGAATGCACCCTCACCAATTGTTTTCAGGGTACGGGGCAGCTTTACATGCCTGATATTTTTGTTTGACTCAAAGGTGTATTTTCCGATTGATTCGATGCCCTCAGAGATGATGACCGTGTAAAAGACCAGTGTGTCCCACGGCTTTGCGGCAAACAGATAAAAGTCCTCTGTATTTCCTTTGCCTTTGATCGTCAGTTCCTTCTCGACGTTGAGCTCCCATGTGATTCCTTCGCCGAGCTCTCCGGAGGCAACCAGCTCGGATTCGTTGAGTGCGCGGTGCGGGATTTCGCTGCTGACCAAATAGTTCCAGAGGGACGAATCGGTGTAGCATGCGACCACGGTCTCCGGAGAAAGGCTGCCGGACATGCTGACCCGCAGACCGAGGACGGTGATTTCCTTCACGGGTGTCTGGCTTCCGAACGCATCGGTGATTTTCGTGACATTTTCCGGGATTGTGATCGGCGCAAGCGAAGTGCAGCTGCTGAATGTGCCTGTATCCAGCTCATGGATGCCCGTCGGCAGTGTGACGCTTGTAAGCTTTGTACATCCGGAGAATGCATATGTCCCGAGCATTGTCACGGAATCCGGAATCACAATCTCCGTCAGCGATGTGCAGCCGGAGAAGGCGCGGCTTCCGATTGTCTCAAGCTCCTTTGGCAGCAGAAGCTCTGAGAGTGCAGCACAGTCAGAGAAGGCGCAGCTGCCGACCGTCCGGAGCGCCGCGGGGAGCGTGATCTCAGGCAGTAATGAGCAGTCTGCGAAGGCATTGGAGCCGATGCGGGTGACCGTATCGGGAAGTGTGACCGTCCTGAGCTTGCTCATCGAACAGAAAGCAGCATCGCCAATCGCGGTAATTCCTTCGCCAATCACCACCTCGGAGATGAAATCCCTCGCATAATCCCACGGCGCGGGCGCTTGGTCGGCAGCTCCGTAATCCGGCATGTCGCCTTCGCCGAGAATTTGCAGAAGACCGTTTCCGAACAGTTTATATGTGCAGGTCCGGCCGAGCGCGCCGGAGCTGAGAACCGTATTCTCGTCCAGCGGCGCAAAGGGATAGTTATTCTTCTCCGCATATTCCTGAATTGCGGAATTTGCATAGCCGCGTATGGTCACTGCTTCCGGGATTAAGGGATTGCCGGAAAAGCTGAGGCAATAGAATGTGACCGTTTCGAGACGGCTGCACGCGGCAAGGGCGCTGCCGCCGATCTGCGTCAGCGTGGACGGCAGAGTGATCTCCTTGAGCCCGGAGCACGCCTTGAATGCGTATTGCTGGATTGTGCTGACACCCTCCGGAACAGTGACCGTTTTCAGTCCGCTGCAATTCTGGAATGCCCCCTCGCCAATGGTGATGAGTGTTCCGGGCATGGAAACGGAGGTCAGTTCGGAGCAGTTATCGAAGGCATACGCTCTGATCTCCGTGACACCGCTTTGCAGTGTGACAGTTCGGAGCGACACGCAATCCGCAAAGGCATATCTCGGGATGCTCCGGAGCGAGCCAGGAATCACGACGGATTTCAGCCCCGTGCAGCGGCAGAATGCACCTTCACCGATGCTGCTGAGGGTGTCCGGCAGGCTGAGCGTTTCCATGCTGTTCAGCTCTGCGAATTCCAATTTGCCGAGTGAGGTGAACCAATCCGGAATCGTGACCTCTGTCACCGTTCCGGTCACCCAGAGACGCTCCGCGGTGTGATCGGTGCCGGAGATCCAGATATTTGTGCCGGCGGCAAAGCAGGTTCCGAGATCGGGAGCGCTTGTCAGAGAATAGGTTTTCGCATAGTGCTCCGCGGTCGAGCCTGACCAGCAGATCACTGTGCCCTGCGGAATTGTTTTTGCAGAGTCGGCAATGTCACAGCCCGGATGCTTCACCGTCACCTGTTTGAGCCCGGTGCAGCCCGAGAGTGCATCCGCACCGATCCGGAGAACGCTTTCAGGGAATACGATTTCCGTCAGCCCCGTGCATCCTGAAAAGGCTCCGCTTCCAATCTCAGTGACACCGTCCTCCAGCGTGACCGATGTGAGCTGATCGCAGTTCCGGAATACATCCTCCGGCAGGGCTGATACACTGCCGCTGACCGTGATGCTCTGAATCCTGTCGTTCAGCTCTTTCCATTCCGCCCGATCGACATCAGAGGATGTGATCGTCAGGCTTCCGTCCGAAAAGCTCCAGCCGCTGCCGGCCGGGGTGAGCGGAATGAACTTGCAGTTCGGGTCGTTCCGTGCATAGTCTGCAAGCCAGGTGAAGGTCTCATATGCGGTGACCGTCCGCTGTAAATCGTTTTCGGTGCTGAATCCGAAGACATCCGCATGTGATCCGACTGTGCAGGTCAAGCAGTTTGCGCGGATTGATGCGAGCTCTGTGCAGTCATAGAATGCCTGCGGATCAATATATTGCAGGCTTGCGGGGAGTGTGACCGAAGTGAGGCGGTTACAGTTGGAGAACGCCTCCTGTCCGATCAGCCGGAGTCCCTCGCGGATGGTCAGCTGCCTGAGGCTGATGCAGAAATAAAAAGCCCTTGTACCGACCGCAGCAACTCCCGAAGGCAGTGTCAGATCGGTAATGCCGGTGCTGTTGAAGGCTGAATCACCGATCCACATAAGCGAATCCGGAAAAGTGACAGCGGTCAGCTCCTTGTGCGACTGCAGCAGACTGTTGCAGATGCCCCTGGTGCCGGCACGGAAGGAATGGCTTGTCACAGCGGCCGTTTCACCCTCCGCCTCCCCCTTGACGGAAACCGCCCATGTCCCGACATAGCCGATATTGCCGGTGTATTCCACGCATTTTGCGCCCTCGAAGGCGCCGTGCTGTACCATATTCACACTGTCGGGAATGACAAGACTTGTGAGCGAGGTGCATTCTGTGAAGGCATCTGTATAAATGCCAAGCAGACGGTCCGGCAGCGTGAGGCTTGTGAGCGCTCTGCACTTTCCGAACACGCCGGTCTCGAGAAACACCAGACCCGCGGGCAGCTTCACGGTTTTCAGAGAGGTACACAGCGCAAAGGCATAGGCGCCGATGCTCTCGATCTGCGCGGGGATCGTGACGGAGGTCAGTACATCGCAGCCGTTGAAGCAGTAATCGGGCAGGCCGGTCATCACCGTGCTGAGATTGCTGACCTCTGTCAGATATTTGCACTGTGCAAAGGCAGCCGGCGCAAGGCTTTTGACATCCTTGTCGATCACAAGCTTCCTGATTACGGTCTCCGGCACGGATTTGCCATTTCTGATATCCTCCTCGGTGAGAAATCCGCGGTAATCGGACCACGGGGGAATGACATTTCGTGTCATGTCGTCATTGCCGGAGATTGTGAGTGTACCATCGCTCTCAAGCCACCATTTCAGTTGGTTGCCGCAATATCCGGAATCGACGACAGTGGCAGCAGAGACTGCAGTCTCCGGTATGGTCGCCGCAGCGGCCCGGACAGCAGCACAGAGCTCCGGCTGTGCAAACGGCATTGTGAGCAGAGAAGCCGCACAGAAAACAGCGGCCAATCGTTTCAGAAGCATACCTGATCCTCCTCCTTTGAATAGAGCAGACTTGCCGAAAGATGATATGATAATTATAGCATACCGGGCCGGAAATTGCAAGCCATCATAAGAATACGCTTGTACCATTTTTCCGTTTTTGCATATGCAGCCGGCAAATGCGTCAGTCTGCCGGAAAAGATGCTGCTTCTCGATGATGGATCACGGATTCCGTTTCACAGTCCGGAGCTTACCGTTCCTTATTCAGATAGTATCATCTGAGAAAATATCAAGCCGGAGCCCAGTGTTCTCGCCGGCATAACAGCGCCTTTGGAAACATAAAATACAAAGAAAGGTGGGCTTGCTATGAAAGAGAAACCGAAAATCCGAAGCAGCTTTGCATCGCCAAAGGATCAGCTCCGTCAGATCGTCACCCGGAAGGTGCAGAAGCTCATGATCGCCAAGTTCAAGAAAGCAGGATAACCGCACAGAGACCGTACACAAAAGGGAGGTGCATGCGCATGCCGAAGGTCGGAATCTACTGCCGTCTGTCCATTGAGGACAAGGACAAGGCATTCAGCGACGAAAGCGCGAGCATCCAGAATCAGAAAGCCATGCTGCGGGACTACTGTCTCGAGCGCGGCTGGGAGATCTATGACATCTACGCGGACGACGGCTTCAGCGGCATCGACCGCCCCCGTCCCGCATTTTGCCGGATGCTCCGCGACTGCGAGCAGGGCAGGATCGACATTGTTCTTTGCAAGGATCAGAGCCGCTTCTCGCGCGACACTGTTATGATCGAGCAATATCTCAATGACAGGTTTCTCGAATGGGGCGTCCGGTTCATCGGCGTGGCAGACAATGCCGACACGGAAAGCGAAAGCTACGGCACACTGCGGCTGTTCACCAGCGCGTATAATGAAATGTACGTCAAGGACATCTCCGCGAA
>CAMNJD010000159.1 GCA_946540705.1 uncultured Ruminococcus sp.
CAGCCGAACCGTTCGCTCACTGAGGTCGCAGAGAAGCGCCTTGCAGCCATGCGCGAATTCACACAGTTCGGCAGCGGCTTCCGCATCGCCATGCGCGACCTTGAGATCAGAGGCGCGGGCAGCATTCTCGGCGGTCAGCAGCACGGACAGATGGAGCAGGTCGGTTATGAGATGTACCTCAAAATGCTCAATGAGGCGATCGCGGAGGAAAAGGGCGAGCCGGTCAAGGCGCTGGCCTGCACGGTCGATATTCAGGTTGAGGCGCATATCCCGGAGCAATATATTACCAGTATGACCTCGCGGCTCGAGATCTACCGCCGCATTGCGCTCGTGCAGACCGAGGCCGACAAGGCCGACATGATCGACGAGCTGATCGACCGCTTCGGCGACCCGCCCAAAAGCCTTGTCAACCTCATTGACGCGGCACTCCTGCGCAATACCGCGGGACGGCTCGGAATCACCGAGATCTCGCAGAAGCGCGGCGCACTGTTCTTCTATGTCACCGCGCCGAATGCGAATCAGCTTTCCGCGCTGATGCGTGCTTATTATGACCGCATCGCATTCAACGACCGCACCGCGCCGTACTTCGTAGCAGTGCGGCTGAAAAACGGGGAGCTGTCAGTCTCGCTGATGCGGGATGTGCTGCATATTTTCGAGGAAAATACAGGAAAAACTGCCTAAACAGTGCAAAAACCGGCTTATGTTTGTAGATAGTGCTGAAATTTGCGAGAATATTTTTCACAATGTTTGGCGCTTTCACGAATAGACTTTTTGTGCCGGTTAGTGCTATAATGAGCTTATAAAATTAGTGCCACTCTATATGGCACTTCTATGTATGGAGGAAAGTAACAATGAAAGTGAAATCTATTCTGGCAAGCCTCGGCGCTTGCGCAATCGCTGTTTCTGCTATGGCTGTTACTGCATCTGCTGATGTGGACTACGATATCAGCAAGATCGCGGAAGGTGATAAAAACTTCACCTGCTATATTCTCGGCGATTCCAAGGACGGCTCGGTCAAAGGTATGCTGACTGACCGTGCAGACGTTGAGAAGATCACCGCAATCAAGTGGACAATCGAGTGCCCGGAGGCATCCGATCCGTCCAAGTGGTACGGCGGCGCATTCGGTATCCAGTGCGCAGCAAATAGCTGGGACACCAAGGAGTGGTGCGTGAATGAGGAGACTGATAAGAAGGTCGTTGCAACAAAGGTCAACGACACCACCTATGAGGTTGTCTGGGATGTTTCTCTGCAGGCAACTGAAGATCAGTACCTGACGGCAGTCTGGCAGAACTATGATTCCGGTGCTTCTACCCTGAAGAGCGTGACTCTGGTCGGTCTGGACAGCGTTTCTGACGGCGGCGACAAGACTGACGACAAGAAGGATGACGCTACCACCACCTCTACCACCACTACTACCGCTGCTAATAAGGGCGGCGGAAATGCAGCGACCGCCGGCGCAAAGACCGGTGATGCAGGTGTCGGCATGGCAGTCGGCGCTCTGGGTCTGGCAGCAGTCGCAGCAGTTGTTTCCCGCAAGAAGCACTAATCCCCGCATCACAGCGAGACAAAAATGATGTACCCGAATGCCCTCTGCGACTGTAGGGGGCATTCGCTGTAAACATATTCCCATACGAATACCACTTAGGAGGAATGTTCCATGAAACTCAAGAAGGCACTTGCACTGATCTGTGCGCTCGCGTCTGTCGGCGTGTTTACCGCATGCGGCAGCGATTCGAGCAGCACCGCGGATTCTTCCTCGTCTTCCGAGGCAGAAACCACTACCGAGGCAACCACAACAGAGGAAACCTCTGCTGCGGAAACCACTACGACCGCTGCTGAGCCGGAGACTGCTGCGATCGACGAGAATGCGATCACTTTTGATATTCCGTCGCTCTACACCGCAGAGCCCATGAACGATGACGGCGCTGCTCCGACAACCGTCGAGGTCGTCAGCCTCAACGGCGACAACAAGCTCCGCGTCCACGTTGACCGCGAGGATGAAACCAAGGACTTCCTTGTCCCGAAGGTGCTCATTCATCTGCCGGAGCTGATCGGCGTTGACAAGACCGGCGAGATCGACCACTTCTCTGTCGATTTCACCTGCATCTCCCGCGGACCGTTCATCGGCGATGACGGCACAGAAATGTCTGTGGTCGGCAACTTCCTGGGCACCCTCGGCGGCAATATCGCTTCCGAGAAGGTCAAGGACGATGATGGCAACCTCGTCCAGAACGACTGGGCACAGAATGACTTTTCGTTCAATGACTGGGAGAATGCGGTCACGAACTGGCACTTTGAGACTTCTGCACCGCTGCTCCCGACCAACAACTATGCAGCAAACGATGAGGGCGTCAACCTGCTCATCATGCGCTGGGGTCAGCCCAATGCCGTTGATTTCTACATCGACAACCTCACGATCTACGATCATGACGGCAAGTCTATCCCAATCATCTATGACGCAGAGGCAAACACCGTTGACGTCATTGAGGATGACGGCAAGCCGTATGAGGTAGGCGGCGCAGCCGATGCAGGCAGCACCGAATCCACCGCTGAGGAATCCGAGGACAGCAGCGCAGCAGAAAGCTCCGAAGCTGATTCCACGGAGGCAGCCGAGAGCTCTGAGGAGTAATTCCGTCAATCAAGCCGCCCTTGCAGTGCGCAGGGGCGGCTTTTTTGTTATTTTTGCACAGAACGCTTGCAATTTTGCGCAATTTGTGGTATGATAACAGTGATACCATGCATACCAATCAAAGGAGGTTCCCTTATGTCAGAAAAGCGCTTTACCGTTACGCTCAAACAAATTATCGACGAATTCCGGCTGGAGATACTGTATTGTCCCGGCGATCCCGCCGATATCCTCATTGCTGAAAACGATATTACCCGACCGGGACTTCAGCTCATGGGCTTTTATGAATATTTCAATCCCGAACGCATCCAGATCATCGGAAAAATGGAGTTTGCCTATCTCTCGACGATCGACGAGAAGGAGCGCGTCGAGCACCTGACGGCCCTGTTTGCGCAGCATATCAAGTGCCTGTGCCTGAGCCGCGGTCTGCCCTGCTTCGCGGAAATGCTCACGCTTGCGCGGAAATATTCCGTGCCGGTGCTCCGTACCGCGGAATCGACCTCGCATTTCACCACAAATGTGCTGTCCTTC
>CAMNJD010000160.1 GCA_946540705.1 uncultured Ruminococcus sp.
GTACCGAGCGCTCCGTCGCTTACATCGACCACAATACCCTGCAAAACGGCTTCGAGAACGCGGACGATCACCGCTTCATCGGCTCCTGCGCGAAAAAGCACGGCCTGTTCTTCTCCCGCCCCGGCAACGGCATCTGCCATCAGGTGCATCTCGAACGCTTCGGCATCCCCGGCAAAACTCTGATCGGCTCTGACTCCCACACCCCGACGGGCGGCGGCCTGGGTATGCTCGCAATCGGCGCAGGCGGCCTCGACGTCGCTGTCGCAATGGGCGGCGGCGCATACTATATCACATGTCCGAAGGTCGTCAATGTCAGACTGACCGGCAAGCTCAGCCCGTGGGTCGCCGCAAAGGATGTCATCCTTGAGGTGCTCCGCCGCATGTCCGTCAAGGGCGGCGTCGGCAAGGTCATTGAGTACACCGGCGAGGGCGTCAGCACCCTGACCGTTCCCGAGCGCGCAACCATCACCAACATGGGCGCAGAGCTCGGTGCAACGACTTCGATCTTCCCCTCCGACGACATGACCCGTGCATTCCTCCGGGCGCAGAAGCGTGAGGAGGTCTGGATCCCGCTCGCAGCAGATGCGGACGCTGTGTACGATGAGGTCATCGACATCGACCTCTCAAAGCTCGAACCGCTCGCTGCCTGCCCGCATTCCCCGGACAATGTAAAGTCCATGAGCGAGATCGGCAGGCTGAAAATCGACCAGGTCTGCATCGGCTCCTGCACGAACTCCTCTCTGCTCGATATGATGAAGGTCGCGTACATCCTGAAGGGCAAGACCGTGCATCCGGATGTCTCGCTCTCGATCGCACCGGGCTCCAAGCAGGTGCTCAATATGATCGCGGCAAACGGCGCACTCGGCGATATGATCGACGCAGGCGCGAGAATCCTCGAATCCGCATGCGGTCCGTGCATCGGCATGGGTCAGTCCCCGAATTCGGGCGGTATCTCCCTGAGAACCTTCAACCGCAACTTTGAAGGCCGCTCCGGCACAAAGGACGGTCAGATCTATCTGGTCTCCCCGGAGACCGCTGCCGCCTCCGCGCTGACGGGCTACCTCACCGACCCGCGCACCCTCGGCGAAATGCCTCAGTTCAAGCTGCCCGAGGTCTTTACAGTCAACGACAACATGGTCACACTGCCCGCGGACGAGAAGGATATGGATTCCGTCGAGATCAAGCTCGGGCCGAACATCAAGCCGTATCCGGAAACACACCCGCTGCTCGAAACCATCGACGCACCGGTTTCCCTGAAGGTCGGCGACAACATCACCACCGACCATATCATGCCCGCAGGCGCAAAGATCCTGCCGCTGCGCTCCAATATTCCGAAGATTTCCGAGTACTGCTTCGCAGTCTGCGACGAGGAATTCCCGGCACGCGCAAAGGCTCTGGGTCAGAGCATCATCGTCGGCGGCTCGAACTACGGTCAGGGCTCGTCCCGTGAGCATGCCGCACTCGCCCCGCTGTACCTCGGCGTCAAGGCGGTGCTGGTCAAGTCCTTTGCCCGCATCCACCGCGCAAACCTCATCAACGCAGGCATTCTGCCGCTGACCTTTGTCAATGAGGCGGACTATGACAAGATCGCACAGGGCGATCAGCTCGTGCTCGCAGGCGTCCGCAAGGCTGTCGAGGAGGGCAGAACCGAGCTTACCGTCATCGACAAGACAAACGGCGCTGAGATCCCGGTGCTCTGTGAGCTGACCGGACGCACCAAGGACATCATGCTTGCAGGCGGTCTGCTGGATTACACCAGAGAAGCGCTGAAGAATTGAAAACGGAATCAACCGCGAGCATCCGGCTCTCAGCGGCTGACAGGAACTGAGGCGGACAGAAAATGCATACACCGTTTCATCCGAAAGGGAGCGGCATTGTCGTTCTGTGTACGATTATCATTTTTCCGCTTGCCATGCTGTTTGTATGGCTGGCGGCAGGCACGCTGACCGCGGAGGATCAGTTCGGCGCGTTCATTGCTTCAGTTGTTCTCGGTGTGATTACCGCGCTGACGCTTCAGTTTGCGGTGCTGGACAAGCTGCAGTACTACAAAAAAGAGCGGATTGAAAAGCTCTGTGACACCATCGCTTTTCTGCTGATTCCCGCCGCAGTGATTGCCGTACTCATATGGTCGATGTGCCGGCACAAATGACTGCACACGGTTTATTTTCCGGCACAGAACCTTCGCACATACCTGCGGTTTTCCGCATTTCGAATACAATAAAAGGAGGTCTTTCCGATGGACAAGATCAAAATGACAACCCCGCTCGTCGAAATGGACGGCGACGAAATGACGCGCATCCTCTGGCAGTGGATCAAGGATATCCTCATCTGCCCGTATGTGGATCTCAAAACCGAGTACTACGATCTCGGCCTGAAAAAGCGCGAGGAAACCAAGGATCAGATCACCGTTGACAGCGCAAACGCAACGCTGAAATACGGCGTCGCGGTCAAGTGTGCAACGATCACCCCGAACGCTGCCCGCGTCGAGGAATACGGCCTGTCTGAGATGTGGAAATCCCCGAACGGCACGATCCGTGCGATCCTCGACGGCACCGTGTTCCGCACCCCGATCCTCGTCAAGGGCATCACTCCGTATATCCCGACATGGACAAAGCCGATCACCATTGCCCGTCACGCATACGGCGATGTCTACAAGAACACCGAAATGCAGGTCAAGGGCGGCGGCAAGGCTGAGCTCGTCTGGACGGACAAGGACGGCAAAGAAACACGCCAGCTCATCCATGAGTTCACCGATGACGGCATCATTCAGGGAATGCACAACCGCGACAGCTCCATTGCCGGCTTTGCAAAGTCCTGCTTCAACTATGCGCTCGACCGCAAACAGGATCTCTGGTTCGCAACAAAGGATACGATCTCCAAGCAGTATGACCACAGATTTAAGGATATTTTCAGCGAAATATACGAAAATGAGTATAAGGAGAAATTCGCTGAGGCGGGCATCGAGTATTTCTATACGCTGATTGACGATGCCGTTGCCCGTGTCATCCGCTCCAGCGGCGGCTATATCTGGGCATGCAAGAACTACGACGGCGACGTGATGTCCGACATGGTATCGACCGCATACGGCTCGCTCGCGATGATGACCTCCGTGCTCGTCTCCCCGACCGGCGTCTATGAGTATGAAGCGGCACACGGCACCGTGCAGCGCCACTACTATAAGCACCTCAAGGGCGAGGAGACGTCCACCAACTCCGTTGCGACGATCTTTGCGTGGTCAGGTGCGCTCCGCAAGCGCGGTGAGCTCGACGGGATCCCCGCACTCTGCGGCTTCGCGGACAAGCTCGAGGCGGCAACGATCCAGACCATCGAGGACGGCATCATGACCGGCGACCTGTACCTGCTCTCCTCTCTCGAAAATAAGCAGAAGGTCAACTCCAGAACCTTCCTTGAGGAGATCGGCAAGCGTCTTTCTGCAAAGCTGCAGTAAGGAGGCGCTTCCGACATGTCGAAACAGGAGATCTCACCGTCCGTGATCCGGCGTCTGCCGCGCTATCACCGGTTTCTCGGCGAGCTGGCCGCAAAGGGCACCGTCCGGATCTCCTCCAAGGAGCTTTCCGGACAAATGGGACTGACCGCATCGCAGATCCGGCAGGATCTGAACTGCTTCGGCGGCTTCGGACAGCAGGGCTACGGCTACAATGTCCGGGCGCTTTACGACGAGATCGGCCAGATCCTCGGTGTTGCCGAGCACCGGCGCACCATTCTCATCGGGCTCGGCACGATGGGGCGTGCGATTGCAAGCCATGTCAGCTTCCCGCAGTGCGGCTGTGAGCTGATCGGGCTGTTCGATTCCAACCCGTTCGTCGCAGGACGGGATCTCAACGGCATGCCGGTTCATCATACCGATACGCTCGCGGGCTTCTGTCATCAGGAGCATCCGGAGCTGGCGGTGATCTGTGTGCCGGAAAACGCGGCACCCGCACTCGCGCAGAAGCTCGCCGCACTCGGCGTCCGGGCCTTCTGGAATTTCAGTCACGGCGATCTCCGGATCGACGATCCCGATATTCTCATTGAAAATGTACACCTAGCGGACAGTCTCCTGACCCTGACCTACGGTCTGGGACATGAAGCGCCGGTTGAACCTGCTCCGTAACACGGGCAGTATCAATAAATCTCTTTTAATCAGAAAGGAACAGAGTTATGCGATTCAAAAAGCTATTGTCTGCTGTATTGGCGGGCAGCATGACAGCCTCTGTCATGCTCGTTTCGGCTGCAACACCGATCAGCGCAGCCGATGAAAAACTGACGTTCGATCTCCGCTCAAACGGCGAGAATACCGTCACAGTCTCCGCAGACCGGATCGCTGCGGGCGATGTCACCGTCCCCGTTTCGGTCTATGTGCCCGAGAACCCCGGCGTGTTCGGCATCAACCTGAAGCTCCAGGTCAATGACGGACAGGTCGCTGAGGACGGCTCGTTCGGCAACTACGGGCTGTACCTCACCAATGCCGAATTTGCCTCCCCCTACTGCTTCGACAGTGCCAACGCAGGCAACTTTGCCGCCTCCTTCTCCCCGACCTTCAATGCGGAGCAGATGAGCATTGTCTGGGTCAATTCGCAGAGCAATCTGACGCAGAATGCAGATGCCTATGCAGAGGCAGGCACGACTGCATGGAGCAAAGATGTGAGCTGGGCATATGACTATGCTTTCGTGAACGCAAGTCTCGTTTTGCCGAAGGATACCCCCGCAGGCACTTACCAGCTCGATATCCGCAAAGAAAAGTATATCAACATCCTGACAAAGGACAAGGGAACCGCAAAGTACGGTCAGTCCACCTGCAAGGCGGCAGGTGAATCCAACTACCTGGAATATGAGAGCATCCCGCTGACCGTTGTCGTCGAGGCCAAAGAGACTACCACAACCACGACAACGACCTCCGACATCTCCTGGACCACCACAACGGAGACGACGACTCAGGCCGGCACCTCCACTTCGACGACCGTGAGCACCACGCTCTCTGAGACAACTACCTCCACGACCTCGACTTCCGTGACGACCTCGACCAGCACCGAAACCGGCACGACCGCTTCCACATGGAAAGACGACTACAAGATCGAGGGCACCGACCACTACCTCATCATCGGCGATGTCTGCGGCGCGCCCGGCGAGACTGTCATTGTTCCGGTCTATGTCTACAATGACCCCGAGCCCGGTGTTGCCGGCATTAGCTGCTTCTTTGAATCTCCCGGCGCTGCGAAGATCGTTGATATGAAGGGCGCCCGCAGAAATTACGCCTATAGCGACGGTGAAGAAATGCTGAATGCGGAATCGGATCCGAAATCCTATCTCTATGTTTCGATGTATGATTCCATTGCGGCAAACGGCAGCATCCTCACACAGCTCAGCGTCAAGATCCCTGAGAATGCAGCGGACGGCACAGTCTATCCGAT
>CAMNJD010000161.1 GCA_946540705.1 uncultured Ruminococcus sp.
CGGGCGCGCCGGCAGCTTTCTCGGCGAATATCAGGCGGGCGGCATCATCATTGTACTCGGGCTGCACAGCGACGGCAGGCCGATCGTCAGCAATTTCCCGAGCTACGGCATGCACGGCGGAAAGCTGTTTCTGCGCTCGGACTGCGAGGGAATCCACTTCCCGCATCAGGTCTCGCACCGCATTGCGCAGGCGGAGGAGCTCGCGGAGATCCGGCCCTTGATCGACGAGTTCTGCAAACATTTCGGCGGCAGTGCGGAGGAGATTCTTTCGGCAGACTTTACGCTCGTGACGCCCGACAGCGGCAACCCCTATCAGCAGATGTATGTCGCAAATTAACGGAGGCTGTGCGGAATGACAAAGTACATTTTTGTGACCGGCGGCGTCGTGTCCGGGCTCGGCAAGGGCATCACGGCGGCCTCGCTGGGACGTCTGCTGAAAAGCCGCGGTCTGAAGGTCGCGGCGCAAAAGCTCGACCCGTATATCAATGTCGATCCCGGCACGATGAGCCCCTATCAGCACGGCGAGGTCTATGTGACCGAGGACGGCGCGGAGACAGACCTTGATCTGGGACATTACGAGCGCTTTATCGACGAAAACCTCAACCGCTTTTCCAATCTCACGACCGGCAAGGTGTATGCGAATGTTCTGCATAAGGAACGTCACGGGGCGTATCTCGGCAAGACGGTACAGATCATCCCGCATGTGACCGACGAGATCAAGCGGTTTATCTACAGCGTCGGCGAGAAGGAGAATGCCGATGTTGTCATCACGGAGATCGGCGGCACGACGGGTGATATCGAAAGCCAGCCGTTTCTCGAGGCGATCCGCCAGCTCCGGACAGAGGTCGGCCGCGGGAATACGCTGTATATTCATGTAACGCTTGTGCCGTATCTGAAGGCATCCGGCGAGCACAAGTCCAAGCCGACGCAGCATTCCGTCAAGGAGCTGCAGGGGTTCGGCATTTCGCCGGACATCATCGTTCTGCGCACGGATGAGCCGATCACCGACAGCAGCATCTTCACAAAGATCGCGGGATTCTGCAATGTCAAACCCGACTGCGTCATCGAAAACCTGACACTGCCGAATCTGTATCAGGCGCCGCTGATGCTGGAGAAATCACACTTTTCGGAGATCGTCTGCCGCGAGCTGCATTTGCAGACCCCGCCGCCGGATCTGACGGAATGGCAGGCGCTCTGTGCGAAGATCGCGTCCCCCGGAAAGCCGGTCACGATCGCGCTTGTCGGCAAATACGTGCAGCTTCACGATGCTTACCTGTCCGTTGCGGAGGCACTGCATCATGCGGGCTATGCCTGCGGTGCGGCGGTGCAGATCGACTGGATCGACTCCGAGCAGCTCACGCCGGAGAATCTCGCAGAGACACTGGGCAGCGCCGACGGTATCCTGATTCCCGGCGGCTTCGGTCAGCGCGGTATCGAGGGCATGATCCTTGCTGCGCAGTATGCGCGGGAGCAGAAAAAGCCGTTCCTCGGCATCTGCCTGGGCATGCAGATCGCGGTGATCGAATATGCGCGGCACATGGCAGATCTGCCGGATGCACATTCCGGAGAATTCGATCCGGACTGCGCACACAAAGTCATTGATTTCATGGCAGGGCAGTCCGAGAGCATTGACAAGGGCGGTACGCTTCGCCTCGGAAGCTGCCCCTGCGTGATCGCACCGGGCACGACCATGCACCGCTGCTACGGACAGCCGCAGATCGCAGAGCGGCACCGTCACCGCTATGAATTCTGCAATGCCTACCGCGATATATTGACCCGTGCAGGGCTTTGCATCAGCGGCACCTCGCCCGACGGCAGTCTGGTCGAGACTGTGGAGCTGACAGACCTGCCGTTCTATGTCGGGGTGCAGTATCATCCGGAATTCAAGAGCCGACCGAATAAGCCGCATCCGCTGTTTACGGGGCTGATCGAAGCGGCGATGGAGAATTGAGTTATGAGCATGATTCATGAAGAATGCGGCGTGTTCGGCGTCATGACCCCGCAGCCGGAAAATCTCGCGCACCTGACCTACTGCGGGCTGTTTGCATTGCAGCACCGCGGACAGGAGGGCTGCGGCATGACCGTCAACGATGACGGCGTATTCACGACACACAAGGATCTCGGCCTTGCAGAGCATGTTTTTACGCCGCAGGTGCTCAGCGGATTCCCCGCCGGTACGATGGCGGTCGGACATACGCGCTACGGCACGACCGGCGGCAATCAGCGCCGCAACTGTCAGCCGATGGAGGTCAATCACCGCAAGGGGAAAATGTCGCTAGTGCATAACGGCAATCTCAGCAATGCCGCGGCACTGCGCAGTGAGCTTGAGCAGCGCGGCGCGATCTTTCATTCGACGAGCGATACCGAGATCATTGCCTATATCATCACGCAGGCACGTCTGCGCACCGGCTCGATCGAGGAGGCAGTGCGGCTTGCAGTGTCCGAGCTGGAGGGCGCATTTTCGATGCTGGTCATGTCTGCACAGAAGCTGATCGCCGTCCGTGACCCGCACGGGTTCCGTCCGCTGTGTATCGGGACACTGCCCGGGGGCGGCTATGTGTTCGCGTCAGAGAGCTGCGCACTGACGGCTGTGGGTGCGGCGTTCCTGCGGGATGTCGAACCCGGTGAGATGATCGTCGTGACGCAGGACGGCAGGATGTGCGCTGACCGGCAGCTTGTGCAGACGCAGCCGAAAACGCTCTGTGTGTTTGAGTATATTTATTTTGCCCGCCCGGATTCGGTTCTGGACGGCGTTTCCGTTCATGCTGCACGGAAAGCGGCAGGGCGGATGCTTGCGGCGGCGCACCCTGCGGATGCGGATATCGTGATCGGTGTGCCGGATTCCGGACTGGATGCTGCACTGGGCTTTGCGGAGGCGTCCGGGATCCCTTACGGGATCGGCCTGATCAAGAACAAATACATCGGCCGGACATTCATCGCACCGACACAGAATGAGCGGGTCAGTGCCGTGCGGCTGAAGCTCAGTCCGATCCGGGAGACCGTTGCGGGCAGGCGCGTCGTCCTGATCGACGACTCGATCGTGCGGGGCACAACGAGCCGCCGGATCGTGTCGCTGCTGCGGGATGCGGGTGCCGCAGAGATTCACATGCGCATTTCGGCGCCGCCGTTCCTGCATCCGTGCTATTACGGAACAGACATTGATTCCGAGGAGAATCTGATCGCATGTCACCATACCGTCCCGGAGATCGCGGAAATGATCGGTGCGGACAGTCTGGGCTTTCTGCCGATTGACGCGCTGCCGCAGCTTGCCGGCTCCCGGCAGATCTGCACAGCCTGCTTCACGGGACAGTATCCGACCGCGACTGACCGTGCGGAATCCCGCAGCCGCTTTGAGCGCAAGCTCCATGCAGCGGAAAATTGATGCTTGACAATTCAGACCGGATATGATACGATAATGAGGAATTCAGAGAGAAGGAGTTGTTCGTATGCTGAACGCATCTCAAAGTGAAGTACTGGAGCTGATCGGGAGCAGTGACATCAAATTTGTCCGGCTCGCGTTCTGCGATGTCTACGGTGTCCAGAAGAATATTTCGATTCAGGCGGCGGAGCTTTCGCGCGCATTCGAGAGCGGCATCGCATTTGATGCGTCCTCTGTGCGCGGTTTCCGGGATCCGTCCCATTCAGACCTGTTCCTGTTTCCCGACCCCGCAACGATGGTGCTGCTGCCGTGGCGGCCGTCGCGGGGCGGCGTGGCGCGGTTTTTCTGCGATATCCGCAACCCGGACGGAACGCCGTTTTCTGCGGACTGCCGTCATTTTCTTGCCGATACCGAACGCCTCTGCAATCAGTTCGATCTGCGATGTTCCTTCGGCGCGGAGTGCGAATTTTATCTGTTTAAATGCGATGAAAACGGCAGCCCGACCGATATCCCGCTCGATCAGGCGGGCTATTTTGATATCGCGCCCGCTGACGGCGGCGAAAATGTCCGCCGGGAGATCTGCCTGACACTGGAATCCATGGGCATCCAGCCCGAGCGCTCGCATCATGAGCAGGGGCCGGGACAGAATGAGATCGACTTCCGCTACAGCAGCGCGCTGCTGGCTGCGGATCATGTCATTACGTTCAAGCAGGTCGTCAGCACGGTCGCTGCACGGAACGGCCTCTGGGCATCCTTTCTCCCAAAGCCGATCATGACCGAGGCCGGCAACGGCTTTCATATCAACTGCTCGATCGCGCATTCCGACGTGACTGCCGCGCCGGATGAGGCGCTGTTCCGCTCGTTTATGGCGGGATTGCTGGAGCATACGCCGGAGATGACGCTGTTCTTCAATCCGCTGGAGAGCTCCTATGCACGGCTGGGGCGGGAGAAGGCGCCCAACCGTGTTTCGTGGTCGCCGAACAACCGCTCACAGCTCATCCGGATTCCGGCTGCTGCCGCGCCCTATCAGCGCATGGAGCTCCGGTCGCCCGATGCCTCTGCAAATCCGTATCTGGCATTTGCACTGGTCATGCGTGCGGGGCTGGACGGCATTCAGCGCGGGCTGACACCTCCGCCGCCCTGCAATGATAATCTGCTGGATGTGCCGGAGGAAATTCGTGTAAAGTATCCCGCTCTGCCCGTCAGTCTGTCCGAGGCATGCCGGATCGCATCCGCAAGCAGCTTTATCCGGGAGGCTGTGCCGAAGCATATTTTCGATGCTTATACGGCACAGGACTGAGCGATGCTGAGCCGGTATCGCGAGAAAGAGGTTTTCATCATTTCCTCAAACGATAATTTCTGCCGCTATGTGCGGGACAATCTTCCCGACGGTGATTTCCGCATCGCGGGGACTGCGGGGAGCTGCACGGAGGCTCGCCAAAAAATGATCGGCCGGAGCTATGCGGTCGTCCTGATCAATATTCCGCTTGCGGATGAGAGCGGCACAGAGCTGTCCGGCGATATCGCGGAAAACACGTCCGGATCGGTTGTTGCGGTCGTCAAAACGGAGCAGGAGACAGAGCTGCGGCAATATCTGGAGCCGTTCGGCGTATTTGTGCTCGGGCGTCCGTTCCCGCATTCGAGCTTTCATCAGGTGATGTTTGATGCGGCCTCCGCACAGGCGCGGATGCAGGTGGTGTCTATGGAGAATCAGCGGCTTCAGACAAAGCTGCTTGATCTGCGGATCATCAACCGTGCCAAGCTGGCGCTGATCCGGTATGTCGGCATGGACGAGAATACAGCACACAAGTTTATTGAGCAGCAGGCGATGAATCAGCGCATCTCCAAGCGGGATGCTGCGGAAAACATCCTAAAAACATATGAGCATCAAGGATAAATCATAGGCAAAATGTGAAACCTTGTGAAATTTTTATCAAGCACTTGACAATCCCGCAAAAATATGCTATCATGTATCACAGAAAACAGCAACGGCGCTGTTTCGGGTCTGACCCGAGGTGCCGCTGCTGTTTTTTTTGTTTATCTGCCGGGTACATGCGATCATGCACACACCGCATTGCTGCGGCAGATACAGAAAATGGAAAGGATGTATCATTATGAAACCGACTGAAATTTTCGGAAGCCTTGTATTCAATGACGCGGTCATGCAGGAGCGTCTGCCGAAGGCAGTGTACCGCTCCATCCATGAGACGATCGCCAACGGCAAGGACCTCGACCCGACCGTCGCGGATGTTGTCGCGAGCGCGATGCGGGAGTGGGCTGTCGAGCACGGCGCTACGCATTTCACACACTGGTTCCAGCCGATGACCGGCATCACCGCAGAAAAGCACGACAGCTTCCTCTCTCCGGACGGCAGCGGCGGCGCGATCCTTGAATTCTCCGGCAAGGAGCTCATCAAGGGTGAGCCGGATGCATCCTCGTTCCCGTCCGGCGGCCTGCGTGCGACCTTCGAGGCACGCGGCTATACCGCATGGGACCCGACCTCCTATGCGTTCATCAAGGAAAACAGCCTGTGCATCCCGACGGCATTCTACTCCTACAGCGGTGAGGCGCTGGATAAAAAGACCCCGCTGCTGCGCTCTATGGAAGCGGTCAATACCGAGGCGGTCAGAGTGCTGCATCAGCTCGGCTTTACGGATGTCGCGCATGTCACCGGCACGGTCGGCCCGGAGCAGGAATATTTCCTCATTGACCGCGAAATGGCAAAGAAACGCAAGGATATCATCTTCACCGGCCGCACGCTGTTCGGCGCAAAGGCACCGAAGGGACAGGAGATGGAGGATCATTATTTCGGTGTGATCCGTCCCCGCGTGCAGGCGTTCATGAAGGATCTGAACGAGGAGCTCTGGAAGCTCGGCATTTATGCCAAGACCGAGCACAATGAGGTCGCGCCTGCGCAGCATGAGCTCGCGCCGGTCTATTCGACCATGAACATTGCCTGCGACCACAACCAGCTTACTATGGAGATCATGAAAAAGGTTGCCGAGCGCCACGGCCTGATGTGCCTGCTCCACGAGAAGCCCTTTGCCGGCGTGAACGGCTCGGGCAAGCACAATAACTGGTCGCTCTCGACCGATACCGGCATCAACCTCTTTGCGCCGGGCAAGACCCCGGAGCGCAAGCGCCTGTTTTTGCTCATGGTCGCAGCAGTCGTCGCGGCAGTGGACGAGCATCAGGATCTGCTGAGAATGTCGGTCGCATCTGCCGGCAACGATCACCGTCTGGGCGCAAATGAAGCGCCGCCCGCGATCGTTTCGGTCTATCTCGGCGATGATCTTCAGCTTCAGCTTGAGGCCGCTGCTCAGGGCAGAGAGGAGCAGATTCACCGTGAAACGCTTGAGACCGGCGTTCATGTTCTGCCCGATTTCAAGAAGGATACCTCCGACCGCAACCGCACCTCCCCGATGGCGTTCACCGGCAACAAGTTCGAGTTCCGGATGCTCGGCTCTGAAAATTCGATCGCTGATACCAACATCGCACTGAACACGATCTTTGCAGAGGCACTCCGCAACTTCGGCGACCGCCTCGAAAATGCTTCCGATCTCGGCGCAGAGGTACAGGCGATCCTCGCAGATACGCTGAAAACGCATGGCCGCATCATCTTCAACGGCAACAACTATTCGCAGGAATGGGTTGCAGAGGCAGAGCGCCGCGGTCTGCTGAATCTCAAAACCACAGCGGATGCGATGCATGCATTTGCAACGGACAAGAACGTCGCACTGTTCAAAAAGTTCGGCGTTTACAATCACAGCGAGGTCGTGTCCCGCAAGGACATCCTGCTCCAGAATTACACCAAGCTGGTCGCAATCGAGGCCAACACGATGATCGACATGGCAAAGACCGAGATCATCCCTGCGGGCTTTGCATACGGCGAATCGCTTGCGAGATATGCGCTCGACAAACAATCGCTCGGCGTGCAGGGCGAGGCAGAGCAGGCGCTCCTGCGCCGCGTCAGCGCACTGACGGACGAGATCGCAGCAAAGACAGAGAATCTGGAACATACAATAATCGGCCTGTACGACACCGAGCATCCGTCCTACTACTGCCGCGATACGGTCATTCCGGCCATGCAGGCACTCCGTGCAGCCGCAGACCAGCTTGAGCCGCTGCTGAGCCGTCAGTATCAGCCCTATCCGACCTATGCAGATCTGCTTTACAGCGTTTAATCAATGAATCACGGTGCCGCATTGCGAATCAGCAGTGCGGCTTGCCGTGTAACCTGCGAGAAAATGAGAATGGATGAGGAGGCTGGTTTCATGGAACAGCAGGCAGGCTGTCTGGTGCTGGAAAACGGGATGGTCTTCCCGGGGCAGCGGATCGGTTCGCTGCAAAATGTGACGGCGGAGGTCGTTTTTGCGACCGGCATGAACGGATATCTCGAAACGCTG
>CAMNJD010000162.1 GCA_946540705.1 uncultured Ruminococcus sp.
CGATTCATATGCCGGATCCGCGAGCAGCCGCGCATGCAGCGCTTCACTGATCGGGACGAGCTCATCCAGAACCGCCGCTGCCGCCTCAGAGGCCTGCTCCGCAGTGTAATCTCTGTTATATGTGGAATACAAATAGTCAGACAAATCATTTTCCCGCAGCAGATCGAGATACATTTCTGCACAGGTGATGTTCAGCTCGTCGGCACTCAGGTCACTGTCATAGGCTGTGTCATAGTATTCCTCCAGCCTTTCGCCGGACTGCGATGCCTGAAGCCGTGCCGAGGACATCACCCGCGGGAGCTTTGTCATAATGTAGTAATCCATCCATGACTCATCAACGTAGGGCTCGAACAGCTCCTTATATTCCGAATACTTTGCGCCGTTTACGAAGCACCATGTTACCATTTCTTCAACAACAGCCGCATCCTCACGCGCCGCAGAATTCGCCTCAAACAACGCTGCATCCGACCAGTTCGCATAATAGGCGATCTCCGCCCGCGTGCTGATCGCAGCAGCCTCGTCGTCTGCGAGCAGCATTGCAGCGATTTCTTTTTTGATTTCCGCTTCCTTCCCCGGTTCCTTCCACATTTTCTGGAATGCTTCAATCCGAGCCTTCAGTGCCTCAATATCATACCGCGGATAATCACTCTGTACGGCGGCGCTGCTTTCCGGAGCCGAGGATTCCGGCAGCAGCGGATTGGAACAGCCTGTCAGCAGCAGCATGGCCGCTGCTCCGGCAGACAGCTTCAGTCGCTTCATATCAGCATCCTTTCTGATCGTTGTCAGGTATCCTTCATACGGACTGCCATGATTGTGACGGCAGTGCAGATCAGGTGATAGATCAACAGAATTCCTCCGCTGATATCTCTGTATGCACCGAGCAGCACAAACAGAATCACGTAGATAAAGCCGATGCAGGCAGTGACGGTTTGCAGCAGCAGACCGAGCGATGCGGCTGCGCGAATGCGCTTGGCACCGATGATCGTCTGAATAAATCCTGCAAGGCGTCCGGCACAGAGCATGGAAGGCGCTGCATTTTTCAGCGGCACTGTCTCAGCCGAGAAATCTGCCTCCAGACGCGAGGGCAGCACCTTGATGCGATCCTCCGGAATGCCGAACATTCTGGAGATTCTGCGCTGCGAAAGCAGTGCATCATTGCTGCGGACAAGCAGAAACAGGTTTTCGCGTTCAAGCTCCTTCATCCAATGACGGATGCTCTTATGAGCCTCCAGCCGGACGATGTAAAGTGCGGCGACTGTACCGGAAACAGAAAGATACAGCACCTCCGTGCCCTCGGGCATCAGCTCCTCGACCTTTGCCGTTGCAGGCAGCCCCTCAATGCTGTGCTCGATCATCATGTCTCTTGTGCCGAGCAGCACACGCTTGTTCTGAATCCAGCCGCTCATGCCCTTGCCGTCATCATAGGAATAATTCTCGACAGGCAGCAGAAGCTGCTCCTCCGTGACGATCGCGCCGGAGAACAGATCCTTCAGGATACTGCCGGCGTGCTTGGTCAGGCTCATGGAATACTGCACAGCCTCCTCAATGCGGCTCTCGCCGAGTACCTGAATCGACTCGAGCTTGGTGGTGCCGCGCGGGAACAGTGTCTGTGCATCGACCATAACGGTATTTACGTCAAAGAAATCATCGACACTCTGATAGCCCAGCAGCAGACCGCTGTTCCGGACATAATTCTTCGTACCGGAATCCATCGGCAGATTCGAGATCAGGGTGATTGCCGTACATGCACATGCAGAGAAGCAAAGCGCAAAGATCGACATTCCGTAGCAGACGGAGCTCTCGACCTGCGATGAACGGAGCGAAGCCATCAGAACCGAGAAGATGACCGCCAGAACGGAGATGACCGGAACCGCGACCCTACAGAATTTATCGGCAATATCAGTCGAGAACGTATACTTCAGGAAATCCTCCGGTTCCGAGACAGGCTGCATGGCGGCAAGGATCGGAAAATCACCGGTTGTGCCGCGGGTGAGATTTTCAGCGCGGCGCTCATCCTCGACATAATGGATCGCGAATTTCGGATTGCCGTCAGTCAGGCGGTCGAAGTTGCGCAGCGCCCGGGAAACAATCAGCTTTTTGCCGAGCGCATTGATAAACAGCGACAGCAGACCGATCGGGATATAGACCGAAACAACCCCGCTCCGGACCATAGATGCGCTCGGCAGGGCAAGAAATGCTGCCAGCTCTGCGGACATCATCGACATCGCTGCGAGAGAATCGCAGTCGGCACGGAGCGTCAGCAGCTTGGTATAGCCGTTTTTCAGCAGGCTCCGGCAGAACGGCAATGCCGCCAGACCGAACAAAAGCTGGATGATCAGGAACGCGACCGGCGAGGAATCCGAGGCAAAAGCAGACGGCATCGGGAAACGCGGCATCCAGTCCAGCAGCGTAAACAGGCCGCTGAGCAGTGCAAGCGCACCGAGAATGCCTGTCCGGAGCGAAAGACTTGTTTTCAGCTCCGTCAGATCATTGCGGATCGCTGCATTGTCATCGCGTCCGGAGAGTTCCTTTGCCTTTTTCGGCAGATCTGTCCGTTCGCGGCGTTCATCCTGATAGCGGATGTCAATATTGACATCGTTGTTCTCCGGGCGGTTGTCTGCCGAGAGATTGATCTGGGTATGCTCCGCCTTGCTGATGTAGTTGACCGGCTGAGGGTCGTCCAGCGGATGCGCCTTCAGCGGCTCGGGGATCCGCGCCCAGACCTCCGGGCTCTCAGACTGCCGCTTACTGCGGAGCTTTGAAGCGGGAAGCGTCTGCGGCTTCGGGGTCGGGGTATCCTTTCCGTATGGGAGCTTTTCTCCGCTTGAACGGCGTTTGCGCAGCTCCTTGGCACGGGTCGAATCACTCATGCGCCGGATCTTCGGGCTGTAAGCCGAATCCTCCTCGGCGCCGCGGCGAAATACTGCGTGGTCATACGCCTGAGCAGTCGAACCGGCAGCAGCAGTCTGCTTGGGCAGGTTCTCCGCCTCAACATGCGCGATCGAATTCATAAACGAAACCTGCGGCTTCTGAATATCGGCAGGTGTGACCGTTCGGACAGGC
>CAMNJD010000163.1 GCA_946540705.1 uncultured Ruminococcus sp.
TTTATGTTAGTAACAATTATAGCATAACATATCTGCACTGTCAATAGAAACACCATAGTACTTCTGACCGCATATCAGAAATACTATGGCTTAAAACTTCTATATCAGCATCGCCCTTAAAGTCCGGCCTTTGATTACCGTTGTGGGCAGAAGCAGTGCAAAAGATCTGTGAATGGGGGAAGACACCCCCGTTTTCCTCGCTTTTGAACGCAGAGGCAGCCCCTCCGGACTCCGCGGGCTTTTTGAAAGAAGCTGACGTACCAAAATCTTTATATTGGGGCTCGGAACATATTGTGCATTTTCTGCCTGCACGGATTATGTTGCACAAGGAACGAAACTATCATATCGGATTCTTTGTGAATTCCGGAAAATGCAAACCGCTCTGTATGAAATTACTTGACAAAATGTGATCGTATCGTGTATAATATTACCAATCTGTGAACAGCTCCCCGAAAAACAGAATAGCTGCGGCAGATCGAATGGCTGTGCGGGCTCCCGGACAGCACCGTATCATCTTCGGACAAAGAGAGGTAAGAGCTATGGTTTGTAAGGTTTGCGGACGCAATAATCCGGCAGGACAGTATACCTGCATCGGATGCAGTGCGGTTCTGGGTTCCCCGAATAACGGGCAGTCAAGCGGCGTGCCGGGCGTTTCTGCACCGAGCGCATATTCCTCAAGCGCATTCCCGACACCGATGCCGTCTTCGACACCGTATACAACGCCGACCGGCTATACGCCCGGCAGCTTCGTTGCTCCGGCAAAAAAGCAGCTCAACATCTTCGGACTGGTTGCCTCGCTGATCTTTGCACTGAGCGCACTGATGAAATTCGCAACAGTGACGGTCGAGGTGCTTGGCTTCCCGTATTCCGAGAGCGTCAGGCTGATCCAGGGTGCTGCGGGTATCGAGCTGCTCGCGATCGCTGCAATCGGCATCGTTGCCTCCGTGATGCACAATAACAAGGCGCTGATCGGAGCGGGCGTTCTGTCTATGGCCTATATGCTGTACAAGGTTGTCACGTTTGACAATTACTCCCGCGATGCGCTGAATAAGCTAAACAGCGAGATGGGCTCGTATGACTACTCCGAGTATCTGAGTATTGACATCACCAAGAACGGCGGCTTCTGGATGCTGGTATTCAGCGCTGTGCTGGTGCTTGCGGCGGGTGTTGTATCACTGATCATCGACAAAAAAGAAGGATTCTGAATTTGTTTTACGTCCTCCGGTCAGACGGCCGGGGGACGTTTTGCATCGGTGCGGACAGCGCCGCACTTTTGGGGCGATGCCCGGCATTTTACTTTGTATTGTGCAGAACAACCGGAATTCAACAGAAAAACGCGGCGAAATTCTCAGTCCGGCACTGCCGTTTCAGAGCGTGAAACGCAGAAATTCCCTCTTTACATTTCCTTTTTAATATGGTATAATGGAGGGTAACAGAAAGAAAAAAAGCCGGTGCCTGATGTGCCGGCACTTGTGCAAAGGAGGCACGCCCAAATGGGTAAAATCATCGCAGTTGCGAATCAGAAAGGCGGCGTCGGCAAGTCTACGACCGTCGTCAGCCTCGCCGCTTACCTCGGCATGCGCGGCAAAAAAGTCCTCTGCATCGACACCGATTCACAGGGAAATACCACGACCGGCCTCGGCATTGCCAAAAAAGGTCTGCCCTGCTCCTGCTATGAGGTGCTGATCGGCAAATCCCGCATTCAGGACGCGATCGTCGAAACGGAATACGAAAATGTCAGCCTCGTGCCGGCTGTCTCCGCACTCGCAGGCGCCGAGATCGACCTGATCGAGGTCGATAACCGCGTGCAGCGCCTCAAAATGGCGCTCATGACCTGCCGCCTCTCTTATGACTATATCCTCATCGACTGCCCGCCGTCCCTCAGCCTTGTGACACTCAATAATCTCGTGTCTGCCGATTCCGTGCTCATCCCGATGACAGCGGAATTCCTCTCGCTGGAGGGCCTCTCGCAGCTCTATGAAACTATCCGGATCGTCAAATCCAAGTATAACCCCGGCCTCGAGATTCAGGGCATCCTGTTCACGATGTACGATGCACGGCTCAATCTCTCCGTGCAGGTCGTCGAGGAGGTCGAAAAATATTTCCCCGGCAAGGTCTTTCAGACGAAGATCCCCCGGAACGTCCGCCTCTCGGAGGCCCCCAGCCACGGCAAGCCCGTGTTCTATTATGACCGCGCCTCCAAGGGCGCTGAGGCTTATGAAATGCTCGGCCATGAGCTGCTGGGCGAGCCGCTCGAACCCGACAGAAAGCCCAGACGTTTTATCTTCAGCCGGAGATAATCTGCTCCGTATCATCTACATGAAAGAAAGCAGGCGAGAATATGGCAAGAGGCGGACTCGGACTCGGCAGCGGGCTCGGATCGCTGTTTGAGCAGAATGCGGCTGACCCCGCAAGCGGCGTGCAGACCGTCCGGATCACCGAGATTGAACAGAACCGCGCACAGCCCAGAAAGGTCTTTGACGATGAAGCACTGACCGAGCTGGCACAGTCTATCCAGGCGCACGGCATGATCCAGCCGATCGTCGTGCGGCCGATCGGGGAGAAGCGCTATCAGATCGTTGCGGGCGAGCGCCGCTGGCGTGCTGCAAAGCGCATCGGGCTCTCAGAGGTTCCGGTCATCATCCGCGAGATGAATGACACGGAGGCCGGCCAGATCGCGATGATCGAAAACCTCCAGCGCGAAAACCTCAATCCGATTGAAGAAGCAATGGGCTATCAGGCGCTCATGGAGCAGTTCCATATGACGCAGGATGAGGTCGCGAAAACCGTCGGACGCTCCCGTCCGGCCGTCGCGAACAGCCTCAGACTGCTGAATCTGCCGGTGCTCGTGCAGGAATTTCTCGAAAAGGGACGCATTTCCGTCGGCCACGCAAAAGCGCTCGCTGCCGTGAAGGATGAACAGCTCCTCATTCAGCTTGCGCAGAGAGCCGCCGAGGACCGCATTACCGTCAGAGAGATCGAGGCCATTGCGCAGCGGCAGAACGGCTCGGCAAAGGCCGCTCCCGCCGAGAAGCAGAAAACGCCTGAGCAGATCTTCTATGAGGAAATGGAGATCAGCCTCGGAAACCATCTGGGACGCAGGGTGCAGGTGCAGACCGGCAAGAAAAAAGGCACGCTCACCCTTGAGTTTTATAACAAAGAGGATCTGCAAACGCTTTGTCAGCTCCTCACAAAGGAAGCAGAAAACCAGTGAAAATGAAAGACGGAGGTATGTGAAAATGCTAGAAAACGCGAACAAATTTCAAAAGGAAGGTCTGACCTTCGACGATGTGCTGCTGATCCCCGGTGAATCCGATGTCACCCCGAATCAGATCCGTCTTGCGACAAGACTGGCAGGCAATATCCAGCTCAACACCCCGATCATGACCTCTGCAATGGACACGGTCACGGAATCCAAAATGGCGATCGCCATTGCGCGTGAGGGCGGCATCGGCATCATCCACAAGAATATGACCATCGAGAAGCAGTGCGATGAGGTCGATAAGGTCAAGCGCTCCGAGAACGGCGTAATCGTCAACCCCTTCTCGCTGACTGAGGACCGCTATGTCTATGACGCAGATGAACTCATGGGCAAATACAAGATCTCCGGCGTCCCGATCGTGGACAAGGAGGGACATCTGGTCGGTATCATCACAAACCGCGATATGCGCTTCCTCACGGATTTCAGCACGCGCATCAGTGAGGTCATGACCAAGGAAAACCTCGTGACCGCTCCGGTCGGCACAACGCTTGACGAGGCGCAGGAGATCCTCCGCGCACACAAAATCGAGAAGCTCCCGATCGTTGACGAAAAGGGCATTCTCCGCGGCCTCATCACCATTAAAGATATCGAAAAATCCGTCAAGTACCCGAATTCTGCGCGTGACGCGGGCGGCAGACTGCTCTGCGGCGCTGCAATCGGCGTGACGAAGGACGTTCTCGACCGCGCAGGCGCACTGATCGACGCAAAGGCAGATGTGCTCGTGCTCGACAGCGCACACGGCCACAGCGCAAATATCATCCGCACCCTGAAGGAGATCAAGGCTGCATTCCCCGGTACCCCGGTCATCGCGGGCAACATCGCGACCGCCGAGGGCGCAGAGGCGCTGATCGCCGCAGGTGCAGATGCGATCAAGGTCGGTATCGGCCCGGGCTCGATCTGTACGACCCGTGTCGTTGCCGGTATCGGCGTGCCGCAGATCACTGCGATCTACGATGCGGCATGCGTCGCTGAAAAGCACAATATTCCCGTCATCGCAGACGGCGGCATCAAGTATTCCGGCGATATCGTCAAGGCGCTCGCAGCCGGTGCGAACGTCGTCATGCTCGGCAGCCTGTTTGCGGGCTGCGATGAGGCACCCGGCGCGACGGAGATCTATCAGGGCAGACAGTTCAAGGTCTACCGCGGCATGGGCTCGCTCGGCGCAATGGAATGCGGCTCCAAGGACCGCTACTTCCAGGAGGGCGCAAAGAAGCTCGTTCCGGAAGGCGTCGAGGGCAGAGTGCCTTACAAGGGGCTCGTCGCCGAGACGGTGTTCCAGCTCTGCGGCGGCATCCGCTCCGGTATGGGCTACTGCGGCTGTGTCGATATCCCGACGCTGCACGAGCGTGCGAAGTTCGTCCGCATCACCGGTGCAGGCCTCAAGGAAAGCCATCCGCACGATATTTACATCACCAAGGAAGCACCGAACTACTCCGTTTCAATCTGAGCACAAACCGCATGCGCCGCAGGGAAACCGGCAGCGCATGCGGTTTTTTGCAGGGCTGCAATGTAAGCAGTGCATGAAAATAAATTCGTTTTATCCACGTTTTCTAAGGATTATGCATATACAATTTTATAGCAGATACGATATAATACAATCAGACAGATATACGCTCGTGCCAAAACAGATAAAACACGCTTCTTTCATTTCAGGGGGATACCATTCATGAAAGGATGTATCTGTTATGAAAAAGCTCCTCTCTGCAACGCTCTCTGCAATCCTTGCGGCGGGCGCCGTTACCATGCTGCCCTCCTCAGCCGCGACCGCGCCGCTGCTGACCGGCGATTTTGAATCCGGTCTGAACGGCTGGTCTGCCCGCGGCACTGCTTTAGTCGAGCTGACGCAGACAAACGCCGCAAACGGCATCGGAGCAGCTTCCGTCACGAACCGCGCCAACGACTGGTGCGGCATTTCGCATGCCCTCGATCCGGCTGTGATCAAGCCGGGCGGCACCTACGTGTTCCGCGCCTCGGTGTTTCAGCAGTCTACGCCGCTCGGTGTGCATTTCAAGCTCTCGCTGCAATACAACACAGGCGGCTTCGGCGGCGATACCTTCGACTGTATTGCGGAGGGCACCGGCGCTGCGGGGACATGGCTGACACTGTCCAATAATTCGTATACGATCCCTGCAAATGCGCAGAATATGACGCTCTACCTCGAGACGGAGGGCTCTGAGACCGATTTTCTCGCGGATGAGATCTATGTGCGGAATGTGGATATCTTCCCGGATGCGTTTGAAACCGGCGATGCGGATCACAGCGGCCGGGTCGATCGGCAGGATGTGTTCGCACTCCGCGATTACCTGACCGGGAAAACAACAGGCGGAATCTACACGGATACTGCCGATCTCGACAGAAACGGCGTGCTCAATGCCGCTGATCTGACCCTGCTGAAGCAGATGATGCTGCAAGAACCGCAGGTTACGACGACAACTGTGACCGCACAGACAACGGTCACGACTGTCACGACCGTCACGGTGCCGGATATCGGCACGCATGCTCAGCCCAAAGCATATATGGAGAAGGTGCGCAGCCAGATGAAACAAGATGTTCCCGCGGATGTGCAGCGCGGCGACACCGGCACGACCACGCATATCACGTATTATTCCAAGAAGGCGAACCGCGACAAGGGCGCAAATATCTGGCTCCCTGCCGGTTATTCCGAAAATCAGAAATACCCCGTGCTGTATATGAACCACGGCATCATGGGCGATGAGAACGGTATGCTGAACGGCTTTGCCGTCCGCGAAATGGCCTCGAATCTGATCGCGAAGGGCGAGGCGGTGCCGTTTATTATCGTGTTTCCGCAGATGTACACCGACCCGGCGCAGGCTATGCCGGGGGGCTTTGACTTTACGATGGACACGATGGATCACTATGACGATTTTCTCTATGATCTGACCGAGAGCCTGATGCCGTATGTCGAGTCGCATTATTCCGTGAAAACAGGCCGCGAGAACACGGCGATCGCAGGCTTTTCAATGGGCGGCAGGGAGTCGCTGTATATCGGCATGCACAGGCCGGATGCGTTCGGATATGTCTGTGCATCCTCTCCCGCACCGGGCATTGTACCGGGTGTTGACACGTATCTGACGCATCTGGGCAGCTATATTCCCGGCACGCAGACCCGCATGACCGAGCAGGATTTCCGGATCGCGGACGATAAGCTGCCGTATCTGCTGATGATCGCGGGCGGCACGAATGACATGGTCGTCGGCACATTCCCCAAGCAGTACCATGAGCTGTTCACGAAAAACGGCACCGATCATATCTGGACGGAGGTGCCCGGCGGTCAGCATGACGGCAGTGTCGGCATTCCGCTGTTCTACAATTTCTTCCGCGCAGTATTTCAGGCATAATCAGATTCCCCCGGCGACGGAGTTGACAAGAAACACGGAATCGGTTATAATATTGATGTCCCAACGATCTCTTGAAGATATCTGCTTGTCTTTTTGCCGTGATACTGCGTTAGAAATCCTTGCCTTGCGTCAGCAAGGCGGCGGCTTTCTGCCTTG
>CAMNJD010000164.1 GCA_946540705.1 uncultured Ruminococcus sp.
TACATATATACACGCTGATTTTGGCGAAGCCACCGCCGTTCAGCGCATCAGCGCATCCAGCTCCGTCAGTGTCAGTCCGCGCACCAGCGCATCGGTATCATTGTCATCCGCGACATAGCCGCCGATGCCGAGCCGCCGCATCGCCGTGAAGAAATCGGTATCGCCGATCACATCGCCCTTGGTGCGGCTGTAGAGCAGCAGGCGCCACTCCGACACGGTCTGACCGTCCGAAAAAAAGCGGTTCTGCGGCGCCTTGGGCAGGATCGTGTCCACGCCCTCATTCAGCGCAAAGGCACCGAAGGTCACGCCGTCCGGGCGCACAAAAAAGCGCGGTGACGCTAGATATGCCTCATCCCAGCTTGCCGCCGGGACACCGCTGATGTAGTTTTCCTTGTGTTCCATGATTTTCCTCCTGCTTGTTGATTCCGGTTATCCGGGTACATCTGTACCGACTGTCCATGTCATAAAGGGCTGCATGTCAAGATCTTTCCACGTAAACACACCGTTTTCGAGCGTCATATAGCTATGCGCGGACTGCGCCTTCGGGATCGACACCGACCCCGGATTCAGCACGGTAATCTCTCCCGCACGCTGACACACCGGCACATGCGTATGCCCGTGGAGCAGGATATCGCCGCTGTGCAGAGGCGGCAGTGCATCTGCGTGAAAATGATGCCCGTGGGTCGCAAAAATCAGCGTGCGCCCCTCCGTCAGCAGTGCATAATCCGCCATGACCGGAAAATCCAGCACCATCTGATCGACCTCCGTGTCGCAGTTGCCGCGGACACAGAGGATATCCGCCGCCAGCGGGTTCAGCATCGCAATGACTGCCTTGGGGGCATAGTCCCGCGGGAGATCGTTGCGCGGGCCGTGATAGAGAATATCCCCCAGCAGCAGCAGACGCTCCGCACGCTCAGCACAAAAGCAGCGCAGCATGCTTTCACAGTAATACGCAGAGCCGTGGATATCGGATGCGATCATCCATTTCATTCCGCAGACGCTCCCTTCAGATAGCTTTGCAGCGCCGGCAGTGCTGCCCTGGCATCATTGTAGCCCAGATAATACAGCGCACCGAGCTTCTCCATGTCCGGTTCGAGCCGTCCGACCGTCACGGGCTGTGACGGCGCGATCACCGCAATGCGTCCCGAATCCTCCAGCGCCTCAAGCTCCGCGCATTCGCGGTTATAGCGCTCCTCGGCATGCAGAAGCTGCTCCATAAACGCGGGATAGCTGCGGTACAGCGACTCCTTGCGCGGCATTCTGCCCGACACGGGCCTGACGGTCTTGCGGAACCCGCGCTGCCGTGTCCGGACGACCGCGATCTTCTCAAAGCCCTGATCGAGCGCCCACTGATACGGAATATTCACCGAACAGCCGCCGTCGAGACAGGGCTGCTGCCGGATCATCACCGGGCGGGAGATATACGGCATCGAGGCGGAGGCGCGCACCGCCTGAAAAATGCTCGCGCCGGATTCCTTGCCGATGAACTCGGGCTCTCCGGTGTTGAGGTTTGTCACAACCGCATAATAGCTGCGGCGCTTGTCCGAGAACCGCTGCTGATCAAAGGCCGGAACGCCCTCCATATGCCCGAATACAAAATCAAAGCCGATCAGGCCGCGGTTCTTCCGCAGTGCGCGCAGGCCGACATAGTGATTGTCATGCCGGTAGCGGAGATTGATGCGTGCCGAGCGGCCGATCTGCCCGGAGACATAGTTCATGCCGTTCATCGAGCCGGCAGAAACACCGACCGTACACTGAAAATTCAGCCCGGCCTCCATGAGTGCATCGAGCACGCCGGAGGTATAAACGCCGCGGAATGCGCCGCCCTCCAGCACGATGCAGCCCGGCGTGATGCTGTCATCGGCATGGCCGGAGGGGAGCTTCTTTAAGCCGGAATAGTATGCGATCATTCGTTTGACAGGGATCGAAATTGCCATGGATCTTGCCTCTTTATCTGTAAATTTTCATTTGCTTCAGGGGTGATTCTGCTGCTTCTCACGGCTCGGGCGCAGGCGCGACCACAGGATGATGATAAGCTGTGCGGGAATGCCGATCAGAAAGATCTTCCAGATGCGGTACTGATACAGCGTCAGGAACAAAGCGCCCAGAAGCGACCAGAGCAGAACGGAAATGATGATAAAATTATGCCGCGGATTGAACCAGATCGAATTGAACACCAGACAGACGACCGCCGTCACCGGCAGCGCATACAGAAACAGGAATGAGCCGTAGCGCAGCTCCGGGATTGCCGTGTCAAGCACCACAAAGATCAGCGAGGCGATAAGCCAGACGAGCAGTGCGGCCATGCCTGCAATAATCAGGCGGTTGCGCGTTCTGCAATGTGCGGGCGGCGCTGCGTTCTCTGCGGGCGGCTGCAAGGGCTGTTCCGGCGCAGATGCCGCCGCTGCTGCCCTGTCACGCTCCTGCTGCGTGCGGAGCAGGTCGTCGATCAGGATGCCGTAAAAATCGGCGATCTGTTTCATCACGGCCAGATCGGGGAGCGATTCGCCGCGCTCCCACTTGGAGACAGCCTTGTCGGAATAGTGAAGCTGCTCTGCAAGCTGCGCCTGTGTCAGATGCCGTTCCTTGCGCAGTGCCGCGAGATTGCCCGCGACAGTCTGTTTCCAGTCCTCCAAATTTCCGCCTCCTGTTCATCAGATTCCCTGTTATTGATGTACCAATTAAATCCTGAAGAATAGATGCGCAGGTTTTTTGTCGTGAGACAAGGCAGAAAGCCGCCGCATGGCTGACGCAGTATCACGGCAAAAAGACAAGCAGATATCTTCAGGAGATAGTCGGGACATCAATATTATATCATATCTCGGGCAAAAGTTCAATGGGGAGTATGTGAAAAAAGTCTCAGAATGAAAAACAAGAGTTTTCCTTTTCCCATTTTATGCTGTATCATAATTCAAGCGTACTTCTCCCCGCAGTCCGGGGATGTGTATGATTTTTGTCATTCTCTCTGTATCCTTGTCCTGACGTTTATTTTCACTGGGCGCGATTCCTGAGAGAGAACCACAAGAGAGGTGAAAGATCGCTCCCTACGGTCGCTCATTCTCTCCCCTCTCTTAAGGTTCCCTCTCAGACTCTCCTTCCTTATCTCTCC
>CAMNJD010000165.1 GCA_946540705.1 uncultured Ruminococcus sp.
GACCGTCATCGACGCACCGGACGGGGATGCGTTTTTTGCGGCGTCCCTCGCGAGAAAATGACCGTCCGCACAATTTCAAAAAGGTGGTGTTTGATTGGCTTTCCGATTTTTGCACAAGAAACCTGTGCGGAGCAGCGCAGAACCCCTGCTGCTCACCGCTCCCCGTGCCGCGCCGGTGCAGTCGCTTTCACTCGACCCGCCGCCGCAGCCCTCCCCTGCCGAATACCGGCTCTATGATGCCCTGCGCTATCATGTTCCGGTCATTGATGCGGCAATCCAGAAGATCGTCCGGCTGACCGGCGGCTTCCGGCTCGTCACCGATGACCCCGATGCACAAATGCTGCTTGACCGCTTCGCGGCGGATGTTCCGGTCAACGCCTGCGGTGTTTCGCTCCAGCTCTTTGCTGACCAGATGCTCGACAGCCTCCTGACCTACGGCAATGCTGCGGGTGAACTGCTCCATGATGCCGACGGCGCTCCGGCTGCGATCCTGACCGTCAGGCCGGAATGTCTTTGCATCCGGGCAAGATCGCCGGGCGTCTGCGATTTCTTCGCCGTCGATCAGAAGGACGGCTCCGAGCATCCGCTCCGTCACCCGGAGCACCTGCTCTTTGCGGCGCTCAATCCTCCCGCCGGCAGCACCTTCGGTGTCTCTGTCCTGCGCGGTCTGCCCGCTGTCTCCGGCATTCTCCTGCGCATCTTCAACTGTATCGGGCTCAACTACGACAGAGCCGGGAATATCCGCTATGCCGTCACCTACCGGCCTGACCCGGGCAGCACAGCCTATACCAAAGAGCATGTGCAGAAGATCGCGCAGGCCTGGCAGGAGGGCATCAATGCCTCGAAATTCGGCGAGCCGCAGGACTTTATTACTGTCGGCAATGTCGATATCAAGGTCATCGGTGCGGAGAATCAGCTCTTTGATACCAATGTCCCCGTGCGGCAGCTCCTGGAACAGATCGTTGCAAAGCTCTCGATCCCGCCGTTCCTGCTCGGGCTGTCATGGTCCTCGACCGAGCGGATGTCCAAGCAGCAGGCCGATATTCTGACCTCGGAACTCGAATACTTCCGCCGTGTGCTCTCACCGCTGCTGCGGAAGATCGGTGCTGCGGTGCTCCGCGCTGCGGGCTTCGATGCCGCTGTGCGCGTCGAGTGGGACAATATCAATTTGCAGGATGAAACTGAGCTCGCCGATGCCCGCCTCAAACATGCTCAGGCTGAGGAGATCGAGCTGCGGAACAAGCAAGTCCGCAGCAAGGAGCACCCCGCATCGCTGCACGGTGAACCGCAGCGTCCCTGCCGTCCATCCGAAAATTGCGCAAATGCGCGAAATTCATACTGAAAAGGAGATTGATTATGTACGATTCCGTGAAACTCGAAAAAGGCATGTACCACCTCGCAAACCGCACCTTCTCCCAGGCACTCGAGGAGGCTGACCCCTCGGCACAGTATGCCGGCACGCCGCTTCAGCCGCTCGATGCCTTTGAGCGCCAGCTCAAGCGCTTCGATATCCGCGTTTCCGGCGAGAACTGTGACCGCGTCGAAAAGTTTTTCACGACCACCGAGAGCGCGGTGCTGTTCCCCGAATTTGTCCGCAGAGCGATCAAAAGCGGCATGGAGGATTCCCTGCTCCCGGAGCTGACCGCCGCCTCCGCTTCTGTCCATGCAACCGCCTGCAAGGGATTTTCTGTCGATGAGACAGACGGTGCATACAGCACGGTCACTGCGGAGGGCGATCCCCTCAAAAAGACGGCGATCACCGAGGGCGAGAGCTTTGCGCTCGATAAGTTCGGCCGCATCATCACCGCCTCCTATGAGACGGTCAGACAGCAGCGCATTGATGTGTTTGCGGTCATGCTCCGCGCTGTCGGCAAAAAGCTCGCGGGCGCAATCTCCGCAAAGGCGCTTGATGTGATCGCGGATGCCGCGGATTCGTTCGATGCGGCAGGCAGCGCGATCGCTTATTCCGACCTCGCAGCCCTCTACGGCAAATTCACCGACTATGACCTCACGGCGGTCATCGCTTCGCCTGCAAATGCTGCGGCGATCCTCGCAATGACCGAAATGCGCGACCGCTCCCTCGGCACGGACGGCGCGGTCAGACTGCCTTTCGGCGCAAAGCTGCTCAAGTGCGCGGCGCTCGGAAATGACACCGTGATCGGTATTTCCAGGGATTTCGCACTCGCGGCCTATACCGGCTCTGATGTGCTGCTGGAATCCGACCGGCTCATCGACTGTCAGCTCGACCGCATTGCCGTTTCTGTCCGCATCGGTTTCCAGCCGCTGATGACCGGTGCTGCTGCCGTGCTGAATATCGGGGCGTGATTCGCACCGGCGGGCGCTGCACAATAATCTGACAAAGCGGATGCAGGACTGCAAATGCCCTGCATCCGCCCTCAAAAAGGAGGTTTTCTATGCCCAATCAGAATGAATTGCTCGAACAGCTCAACCGCTTCACCAAGCGGGAGCATACACTCGATGAGGTCTACCTCTTTGACCTCATCCTCTGCGACAACGAG
>CAMNJD010000166.1 GCA_946540705.1 uncultured Ruminococcus sp.
GTGCGATCGGCTCGGCGCTGCACGCGGACGGCCTCTACGGGGAGCCTGTTGTCGTGTTTATGGAGAAGTCTCCTGCCGCGATCAATGCGTTTTTCGGCGTGATCTATGCGGGCTGCTACTATGTGCCGCTCGACGTCGAAATGCCGGCATTCCGCATTGAGATGATCCTCGAACAGCTCAAGCCCCGCGCCGTGATCTGTGATGCCGTCACGCAGCCGCAGCTCCCGTCCTTTGGGTATACCGGCAGGACCTATCTGTTCGATGAGGTCATCAAGACACCCGCTGACGATGCTGCACTCCGCGCGATCCGCGCAAAGCAGCTCGACATTGACCCGATCTATATTGTGTTCACCTCCGGCTCGACCGGCGTCCCCAAGGGCATCCTTGCCTGCCACAGATCGGTCATCGACTATATTGAAAATCTCTCCGAGACACTCGGATTCAATGAAAATACCGTGTTCGGCAACCAGACACCGCTCTATTTCGACGCATGTCTGAAGGAGCTGTATCCGACACTGAAGTTCGGCGGCACGACATGGCTGGTGCCGAAAAGCTGCTTCTCGTTCCCGATCCAGCTTGTCGAATACCTCAATGCACACAGGATCAATACGATCTGCTGGGTCGTGTCCGCGCTGACGATGATTTCCGCGACCGGTACATTCAAGACCGTCCGGCCCGAAACGCTGCATACGATCGCATTCGGCAGCGAGGTCTTTCCGGTCAAGCAGTTCAAGCGCTGGCGCGAGGTGCTTCCCGATGCGAAATTCACGAACCTCTACGGCCCGACCGAAGCGACCGGCATGAGCTGCTACTATCACGTTGACCGCGAATTTGAGGACACCGATGCAATTCCGATCGGCAAGCCGTTCCGCAATACCGGCATCATCCTGCTCGATGAGAATAACAAAGAGGCTGCATTCGGCGAGCCCGGTGAGATCTGCATTCGCGGCACCTGCCTCACGATGGGCTACTTCGGCCAGCCTGACAAGACCGCAGAGGTCTTTACGCAGAATCCCCTGCAAACGCGCTTCCCGGAGCTGATCTACCGCACCGGCGATATCGCGCACTATAATGAAGACGGCGATCTGGTCTTTGTCTCGCGCAAGGATTATCAGATCAAGCATATGGGTCACCGCATCGAGCTCGGCGAAATCGAGATCAACTGCGGTCTGTATGAGGGCGTTGAGGCGGTCGGCTGCATCTATGACAAGATCAAGGGCAAGATCGTTCTGTTCTACACCGGCCCTGCCGAAAAGGCAGCGCTTGCGGCTTACCTGAAGCAGCGCCTGCCGCGCTATATGCAGCCCAACAAGATCCGTCAGCTCGGCGAAATGCCCCATACGCCGAACGGAAAGCTCGACCGCAAGGCGCTGACTGCGCTTTATGAGGCCGAATAATTTACCCGGACTCAATTTGAGGCCAAATCTAAATCTGGAAAAGGAAAGGTAAACAATCATGAGCGAAACACTGAGCACGATCATCGAGATCCTTCAGGATCTTCACGAGGATGTGGACTTCGAGTCCGAGGATAAGCTGATCGACAGGAAGATCCTTGATTCCTTCGATATCGTTACGCTGATCTCTGAGCTGAGCAATGAGTTCGATATCACCATCCCGGCTGACAAGATCATCCCGGAGAACTTTAACTCCGCACAGGCACTCGCAAACATGGTCGAGGAGCTTGAGGACGAGTAATGCTGTTTACCGATTCGATATTCATTATCGGTCTGACGGTACTGTTTATCGTCTATTTTCTCATCCCGAAGCGTTTTCGCTGGATGCTCCTGCTGATCGGCAGCATCGGCTTCTATGCGTATTCGGGGCCTTGGAATCTCATCTATATCTTTGTGACGGCGCTGAGCACGTTCCTGATCACCAACCGGATTGCGCACATGGCGCAGAAGGCGAAGGACGAGGTCTCGGCGCATAAGTCCGAATGGAGCAGGGACGAGAAAAAAGCGTTCAAGGAAAAGGCGAAGAAAAAGCGGTTCCGCTGGCTGGTGCTCTGCCTTCTGCTGAATTTCGGCATGCTCGCCGTGATCAAGTACGGCGCGTTTACGATGCATAACATCAATACCGTGATCGGATGGTTCGGCGGCAGCAAAACACTCCCCGTTCACAGATTCCTGCTGCCGATGGGCATGTCCTTCTATCTGTTCCAGACGATGGGCTATGCGATCGACGTTTACCGTGAGAAGTATGATGCGGAGAAGAACTTTGCAAAGCTCACGCTCTTTGTGTCATTCTTCCCGCAGCTCATTCAGGGCCCGATCAGCCGTTACGACGATCTCTCCAAGGGGCTCTATGCCGGAAACGGATTTGAGCCCAAGCGCGTGATGCTCGGTATTCAGCGGATCCTCTGGGGCTACTTCAAAAAGGTCGCGCTGGCTGACCGCGTCATGCCCGCCGTCACCGCTTTGATCTCCAATACGGACGAGCATCAGGGCATGTATGTCCTGCTGGGTATCCTGTATTATTCGCTGCGGATCTACGCCGATTTCACCGGCGGCATCGACATCACGATCGGTATCGGTCAGGTGCTCGGTATCCCGATCGCAGAGAACTTCCAGCGCCCGTTCTTCTCGAAGAATATCACCGAATACTGGCGGCGCTGGCATATCACGCTCGGTACCTGGTTCAAGGATTACCTGTTCTACCCCGTCAGCGTGTGTCAGCCGATGCTGAAGCTCTCCAAGTGGAGCAGAGACAAGCTCGGAAAGACCGTCGGCAAATATCTGCCGGTCTATATCTCGACGATCGCAGTCTGGTTCGTCACCGGCCTCTGGCACGGTGCGGCATGGAACTTCATTGTCTGGGGTCTGATGAACGCGGTGGTCATTCTGATCTCCGAACGCCTCACCCCGCTCTATACGAAATTCCACAAGAAGCACGCATGGAGCAATACCCGCGCCTATGACGGGTTTATGGCGCTGCGCACGACCTTCCTCATGGGTCTGCTGCGTATGTTCGACTGCTATCTCGATGTGCCGCTGACATTCAAAATGTTCGGCACCATGTTCTATAAATGGAACCCGCAGGTGCTCTGGAACGGCAGCCTGATGCAGCTCGGTCTGACCAAGGCCGATTATATTGTGCTGGGCGTCGGCGTGCTGATGCTGTTCACGGCCAGTATGCTCGGACGGCGCGGCAGTGTCCGTTCGCGGCTGTACGATCATTCAAAGCTGCTGAGCTGCTGCCTGACGATCGCGCTGCTGATGATCGTCGTGATCTTCGGTGCATACGGCATCGGCTACGATTCGAGCCAGTTCATCTACAATCAGTTCTGATGGCGAATGAGGAGCAACAATGGGTAAGAAAAAAGTAATTTTCGCAGGAGCGGCAATGCTGGTCACTTCGGGTGTCCTGCTCGCAGCGGCACAGCGCCTGCTTCAGCCGAAATATATGTCCGATGTGGTCGAGGGCAATCTGATCGCCGACTATTATAATACCGGCATGGATCATGATGTCCTGTTCATCGGGGACTGCGAATGCTACGAGAATTTCTCGCCGGTCGAGCTCTGGGAGAAGTACGGCATTTCCAGCACGATCCGCGGTTCGGCACAGCAGCTCATCTGGCAGAGCTACTATCTGCTGGAGGATACGCTGCGCTACGAAAAGCCCGATGTGGTTGTGTTCAATGTGCTGTCGATGAAGTACGGCGAGCCGCAGAGCGAAGCCTATAACCGCATGTCGATCGAAGGAATGCGCTGGTCAAAGTCGAAGATCGACTGCATCAATGCCTCGATGACGGAGGAGGAGAGCTTCCTCTCCTATGTGTTCCCGATCCTGCGCTATCACAGCCGCTGGAGTGAGCTCACCTCCGATGATTTTCAGTATTTCTTCGGTGCAGAACCGAATTTCTTTTCCGGCTACTATCTCCGGGCCGATGCAAAGCCCGCGGAGAATGTGCCGCCGGGGACGCCGCTGACGGACTACAGCTTCAGCGACAACTGCTGGAATTATCTCGACAAAATGATGTCGCTCTGCGCGAAAAATGACATTCAGCTTGTGCTGATCAAAGCACCGTCGCTCTACCCCTACTGGTATGAGGAATGGGACGGACAGATCCGGGAATATGCGGAGAAATATCATCTGCCGTATATCAATTTCCTTGATGCGGATATTCAGGCGCAGACCGGCATAGATTACAATACGGATACCTATGACGCGGGACTGCATCTCAATGTCTACGGCGCGGAAAAGCTCTCGGACTGGTTCGGACAGTATCTGGTCGATCGCTATGATCTTGAGGACCGCAGCGGCGAGGCAAAGCTCGCGGCTGAATGGGATGAGATCACGGCGCGCTATGATGCGGAGATTGAGCGTCAGCTCGAAAATCTCAGAAAATACGGCAATGTCAAGGGTGAAGCGCAGTGAGCGCAAACCCTTAACAAATAGAAACCCGCAACAGAATGAAAGGATGTTTTTGAAAATGAACAAGAAGATTGTATGTGCAGCACTGGCAGCCATGATGGTTTGCAGCCTGACCGCATGCGGCGGAGACAGCAGCTCCTCTGCGGCAGATTCCTCCTCCTCCGTTGCAGCAGAGCCTGCATCCTCGGCAGCAGATGTCACCACCTCCGCTCCGGATGCCACTGCACCGGCAGATGCGCCCGCTTCGACCGATGCTGCGGCAGATGCGCCCGCAGGCACGATCACATATGACTATGTCGCAAACGGCATGAAGATCGTGGTCGGTGAGCCGGCTGATGAGATCATCGCAAATCTCGGAACCTATGACAAAGTGTTCGAGGCACCCTCCTGCGCATATACCGGCACCAGCATGTACTACACCTACGGCGGCCTTCAGGTCGTGACCTATCCGGATGAGCACGATCAGACCCTCAACAGAATCTATGAGGTCGATCTGCTCGACGGCACCGTCGCAACGAACGAGGGTATCAAGGTCGGCGATTCCTACGACGATATGGTCGCAAAATACGGTCAGCCGACACAGGAAACAACTGTTTTTGCAATGTACAAGGCTGACGGCAAGGCAGTTGAGTTCTTCTTCGACAAGGACAACCCCGATATCATCAGCGAGATCGTCTACACGATCATCATTGTCTGATCTGAGGTCTGACTGCTCCCGCAGCAGAACTGCGGAGTCATACCCGGAAACAGAAACAACTCCGGGAAATATACATGAAAGAGGGATGGATCATGGGCTTATTCGGAAAAAAACAGTCTGCTGAGAAAACGGATAAGATCCGCTACCGAAACAAGGACCGTGTGGAGCGCGGTGAATTTCGCAAGGGCACCTTCACTGAGGTCGAGATGCCGGATTCGGTGCTCGTCATCGGCGAGAGCGGCTTCCGCGAGTGCAGAAGCCTGAAGCGCATCAAGCTGTCCAATTCCGTCTGCGAGATCGGCGCATATGCCTTCCGCGACTGCGATCAGCTTGAAAATATTGTCATGCCGGGCGAAATGCGCTACCCCGACGGTTCAAACGGCGTCATCGGAATCGGCTGCTTCGAGGGCTGCGGGCTCCTGCGGGAGATCGTGATTCCGGACGGTGTTGCCGTGATCGGCGCAAATGCGTTTCACAACTGTGCCGCGCTGGAGAGCGTGACGCTGCCGAAGTCGCTGTATGCGATCCGAAGCGGCGCATTCTCGGGCTGTGCGCGTCTGAAAAACCTGAACATGAGCAATGTTCCGGAGCTCATCGCGCAGGATGCCTTTCGCAATACGCCGCATGAGCAGCGGATCGCAGAAAAGCGAAAGCCGGTTCTGACGATCATGCATACCTTTTCCTACGGCCTGCCGCAGATCTTTCAGTTCTCGGCAGCGACCAGACTGATCGGTACCGAGCAGACAGAGGGCGATATGACGATCATGCTTGATGCGGTCGAGCCGGAGCGCGTTTGCTTCCGCATCACCGCCTATAAGCATGCGGGCGGGCGCCATGTTGTGCCGATCAACACACCGACGCAGTTGTTCCATGAGGAATATGACTGCACCGGCCGGACGGGACTGCAAAAGGAAGATATCATCGCTTCCTATCGCTGAGTGCGTCAAACAGTTACAAAATGCAGGCAGATACTTCATGTTTGAGGTGTCTGCCTGTTTTTTTACTCTGATATCACCGCTGTCCCGCAGCGGAGGAATGTGATAATCGGACAGCAGAAATGCCACAATAATATAATACAAAGAACCTTAAATATGTTATAATAAATGCAGAAAAAAAGGGGTATGTAACTTTTTAGGTGGTTGACAAATTCTGGTTAACACAAATATCTTTTCCGCACCCATATCAAAAGTTTCGCTCAAG
>CAMNJD010000167.1 GCA_946540705.1 uncultured Ruminococcus sp.
TGATGAGGAGGGGCTGCTCAAGGGCAAGCCGTACAACACGCTTGCGAGCCTGATCGCACAAAACCAATATCCACGGCACTGCGCTGATCGTCGGCGCAGACGGAGAGGAGTTCGACGATGTCCCGGAGCCCTATCTCACGCTGCTTTCATGCGGCGAGGCATGAGAAAAGCCGCATCCCCGCTGGCACGGGGGATACGGCTGCAAACAAAAATGTCTGTATGCTCATTGTAGCATAGAAAGTGAGTTTTGTCAATGGATAAGAGTTATTTTGATGTGAAGCCGAAAGGCAGGCACGCACAGGCGATCGCCAAGCCGACCGCCGACGCACTCATGGAGTTCTGCCGGCAGGAACCGGAGTTCGAGCAGGCGATCGAGCAGAGCGGCAAGAGTTTTGACGACTGCCTGACTGCGATCACGAAGGGCATCGGTCAGTCGATCAGCGATCTGGAGATCTACACCCGCGCTGTCAAGTTTTACTTTCCAGTCGCGGCGGTCAGGTTTCACATGACGATTGACCTCTGCGGCGATAACGGTGCGGCCGATCCGCCGATCACGCAGCATAAGAGCGAGCCGATGCAGCTCTCGCTTGATTCGCTGCTGGACTTCTGAGGTGACGGCATGAAGAAAACAGAGAAAGCAGCGCTGCTGCTGCAATCGTTTCCGGAGATTCCGAAAGCCGATCTGCTTAAATGTCAGCGGCTTGCACCGCACTTCATGCTGTACCGGAGCGATCTTTCATCCGCACGGTGCGGAGCCTGCGGCAAGACGCTCACTGATTACGACTATGACGATTTCCTGTTCGTCCTCGAACACAAGAAGGATATTGTCTGCCCGGAATGCGGACGCAAGGTGACGGCTGTCTGCGACAAGTATCGTTACAGCGTCGAGGTCGAGCGGTATGCACAGAATTTCGTGATCTTTCAAGCCGGTGAAAACGGCACCTGCTATGCGCATTGCGTGCGGATTCAGGTGAATCTTCACAAGGAACTCGGAGAACCGGCACAGGAGGTCGCACGGTACGAGGAAACACAGCGCTATGCGTTCGCAGACGGGCAATGCTACCGCTTCGGGCGCGACCGCGTCAATCAGCTCATTCCGATCTATCCGGGCTCCGATTCATTCTATGCGCGGACAGGGCTTTCAGAATGGAAGTACCGCACGCGGATGACCGAGCCGACATGGGATCAGCCGGGCATGGGATATTTTCAGGACAAGACCTACACGATTCTCGATGATGCGGAACCGCTCAAAGGCACCTGCCTGCAATATGCGGAGATCGACAAGCTCGATCAGATCCCGATGTTCGAGTATATCAAATTCTACATAAAGCATCCGAATATCGAGTACATCATCAAGCTCGGTTATACGGATATGGTGCGGCATTGGTTCGCAGGGTATTGCGCAGGTGTTCCGGGCTGGATTGACTGGAAGCAGAACGATGTCCGCCGGATGCTCGGCATGGACAGCTACGAGCTGCGGGAGACAAAAGCGCGTGAGATCACGCCGGAGGACTGGCACATGATCCGGGAGAATATGCCCGGCTTCACCGTCAACGAGTGCCTGAAATATGCGCATCTGATCCGGAGCTGCTGGGGCACGCTCGAAGGCTGCGCCGGAAAAAGCACAGAGGACAAGCGGCGCGTCCTGAAATATCTGCACAGGCAGAATCGCGGCACACACCGGCAAATGTACCTGAGCGATTATTCCGACTATCTCCGGGAGTGCAGAGAGCTGCACTATGACCTGAATGATCCGGTGATCCGATTCCCGCGTGATCTGGCGGCGGCGCATGAGCGGACTGCCGAAGCGCTGCGGGCAATTCAGGCGGAGCGGGCAGCGATAGCCGAGGCAAAACGCCTGAAACAGCGTCTGCGCGATGCAAAAAAACTCGATAAAGAGCTGCGGAAGCTGAAACTGCTCCGCGACCGGCTCTATTTCCAGTATGAGGATCTGCTGATTCGTGCGCCGGAATCTGCTGTGGAGATCGTGCAGGAGGGCGCGGCGCTGCATCACTGCGTCGGCGGCTACGCGGAGCGTCACGCCAAAGGTGCGCTGCATATCATGTTCATCCGGACGGCGGAAAAGCCGGATGTGCCGTATTACACAATGGAGATCAGCACGGAGGGAAAGATCGTGCAGGTGCGCGGTCTGCGAAACTGCAAGACCACGCCGGAAGTCGATGCCTTCATTGAGGCGTACAAAGAACATCTTGCCGGAATCTTCGGCAAACAGAAAGCGAGAAAAACAGCATGAGCGAGGAAATCATGCTCACAGAGCAGCAGCAGGCGGAAGCCCTGCATAAGCAGATCACCGGCTACGGTGAAGTGATCTATCAGTCGCTGTACGGGATGTGTACCGCGATCAAGCGGATGCGAGATTCAAAGCTCTATCGGGCGCTCGGTCACAGCACATTCGAGAGCTATGCGCAGGAAATGCTCGGTATGAAAAGCTCTCAGGTCTACAAGTACATTGCAATCGCGGACAGACTCTCAGCGGATTTTGTCCACTCGAGTGGACAAATCGGCGTGCAGAAGCTCTACCTGCTTGCAATGGCGTCGGAGGAAACCCGCACCGAGATTGTGGAGACCACAGACCTCACCGAAACGACTGTCAAGGCGCTGCGGGAGCAGATCGCACAACTGACAGCGGATCGGGACGAACTTGCTGCCGATCGGCAGCGTGAGGGGCTCAGAGCTGACCGCCTTGCACGGGAAGCGCAGGAAAAGGACGCGCAGATCAGCAGTCTGACCGCAAAGGTCTCAGAACAGACCGAGCGCATTGACGAGCTGGAATCCCGCCCGGTCGAGGTTGCCGTGCCGGAGCCGTCGCATGAGGTGCAGAATATGCAGGATGCGATGCGGCGGATCAATCTGGAGCATGAGCAATGGTCAGCGAAGATGCAGGATGACCACATCAAGCAGGTTCAGGAGATCAACCGGCAGCACCGCGCCGAGACAGATGCCCTGCGTGCGGAATACGAGGAGAAACTTGCGGCAGCGCAAGCCGCACCCGCCGAAGCGCCGGAGCCGGACAGCAAGGAGATCTTCAAAGCATATCTCGCCAATGCGATTGACGCGGCAAAGCGCATGACCGCATTCCTCGCAGCGCATCCGAATGAGGCGTGCCGCAAACAGGCAGAAAAATTCTTTCAGACAATGATCGGGGAGGTATCCACATGAGCAGACTGTTTGAGATCGCAAACGATTTCGCGCTGCTGTTCGATCAGCTTGAATCGTTTGATGAGATCGAGGAAGCCGATATGCGCGAGATCGCGCAGCAGGCGTGGTTCGATACGCTGGAAGGCGTTGAGGGCGAATTCGAGCTGAAAGCGGAGAATGTCGCGCAGTACATCAAGTCGCTGAAAGCCGAGGCGGAGGACATCAAAGCGGAGGAACAGGCGCTCTCCGCCCGCCGGAAGGCTAAGGAAAAGCGCGTCAGGAGCCTGACCGACTATCTCATGATGTGCATGAAGCGCATTCACCGGGAGAAGATCGAGACGGCAAAATGCAAGCTGTCTATTCGCAAGAACGCCGAGAGCGTGCAGGTCGCCGATGAGGACGGGCTTGCGCGTCAGCTCGCGGCACTCGGACGCTCCGACCTGATCCGCGTGAAGCCGCCGGAGCTCGACAAGGCCGCGATCAAAAAGGCACTGCAATCCGGCGAAACGATCAACGGTGCGGCGCTCGGCCGCACGGAATCGCTGATTATTAAGTGAGGTGCGATATGGGATTACCGATTCTGATTCTCGGATATTCCGGCAGCGGGAAATCCGCGTCCATGCGCAATTTCGGCGCGGATGAAGTTGCCCTGGTCAATGTCAACGGCAAGGCGCTCCCGTTCCGGACGCAGTTTACGCAGACGCTCTGCTCCGATCAGTACCCCGATATTGACCGATTTCTGCGCAGCGTGACCGCGAAGATCATCGTCATTGATGACTGCCAGTATCTTATGGCAAATGAGTTCATGCGCCGCGCACAGGAGAAGGGCTTTGACAAATTTACGGAAATCGGGCAGAGCTTCTGGACGCTCGTGCGGAGCGTGCTCTCTCTGCCGCAGGATGTGACGGTCTACTTTCTCAGCCACATCGACACGGACGAAAACGGGCGGCAGAAGATCAAGACGATCGGCAAGCTGCTCGATGAGAAGATCACCGTTGAGGGGATGTTCACGATCGTGCTGAAAACCTCGGTGCAGGACGGCCACTACTACTTCGCAACACAGACAGACGGCCGCGACACCTGCAAATCCCCGATGGGGCTGTTCCCGGCAATGTATATCGACAATGACCTGAAAGCTGTGGACATTGCAATCCGCGATTATTACGGCATGATGTCTCAGATCATCTGCGCAGACTGCGGCAGACCGGTCACGGCGGTGCGGGATAAGTCCGCCGGAGAGATTGCCGAGGGGACGGCACGGACATACGGCATACCGCTTTGCTGGACCTGTGCCTGCAAGCGCGTGAAACAGCGGAAGGAGGCAGCAAATGCCGGAACTCCGTGAGTATCAAATAGATCTGGTGAACGGTGTGTCGCGGTCGTGGCGCACCGGACACCGCGCTCCGTGCATCGTGCTTCCGTGCGGCGGCGGCAAGTCCGTGATCGTAGCGGAAATGGCAAAACGCACGGCATACGGCGGCAAGTACATCCTCTTTCTGGTGCATCGCAAGGAGCTGTGCGAGCAGATTCTCCGCACCTTCCTCTGGTGGGGCGTCGATATGCGCTTTGTCCGCATCATGATGGTGCAGACCGCCTGCCATAGATTGGGCAAGATTCCGCCGCCCGCGCTGATCATCACGGACGAGAATCACCACAGCAAAGCAAGCAGCTACCAGAAGATCTATGACTACTACCGTGACGCATACCGTGTCGGTGTGACGGCAACGCCGGTCAGACTGGACGGCAGCGGCCTCAGCGATGTCAATGACGATCTGGTGATCGGTGTCAGCGCGAAATGGCTGATCGAGAACCATTGTCTTGCGCCGTATGACTACTATGCGCCGGATGTTGCCGACCTCTCGACCGTCAAGGTGCGGCGCGGTGAATTCGATGCGAAGTCTGCCGAGAAAATCATGCTCGAAAGCAAGGTCTACGGCGATGTCATCAGCTATTACCGCAAGTTCGCAAATGGCCAGCAGGCGGTCTGCTACTGCACAACGGTCAAGCACTCGCAGGCAATGGCAGCGCAGTTCTGCGAGGCGGGCATTGACGCCGCACACATCGACGGGCAGATGAAGAAGGCGGAGCGTGCGGAGATTGTGGAGCAGTTCCGGCGCGGCGCGATTGACATTCTCTGCAATGTTGACCTGATCTCCGAGGGCTTTGATGTCCCGGACTGCTCCTGCGTCATCATGCTCCGTCCGACGCAGAGCCTCACGCTGTTCATCCAGCAGGCCATGCGCTGTATGCGATACCGCAGGGGCAAGCGTGCTGTGATCCTCGACCATGTCGGAAACTACGCGCGACATGGGATGCCGGATGACGACCGGGAATGGACGCTCGAAGGCAAACCGAAGCGCAAAGGCATGAAGCAGGAAACCGCTGTCGAAGAGGACAAGTTCTATACCTGCAAGGAATGCTATGCAGTATTTCCGCTCAAAAGGGACGGCGAGCCCGTTGAAGTCTGCCCATATTGCGGCGCGGCTGTCGAGCGCAAAGAGCGCAAGGCGATCGAGCAGGAAAAGGAAACAGAGCTCGTGCAGATCAAGGGCTTCACCGTCAACACCAAGACGCCGGACGAATGCCGGAGTTACGGCGAGCTGCTTGAATATGCCCGCATGATGGGCTACAAGCCGGGCTGGGCTTGGCATCAGGCAAAGCAGAGAGGTTTATTGCATGGAACATGAGCGGGCAGTGCCCGCAGCCGATACAGGAATGAAGCGAACGGAAAACGGCAGCTTTCCTGCCCGACCGGAAGGAGAACGAATGAATGAGCACTTAATACAGAACCGGATCCGCGCAGCGGTATCACCGACCTGCGCGATCTTCCGGACAAACAGCGGCGATTTCTGGCAGGGCGATCTTGTGTATTCCAAAGAATACAAGCAGACTGTGCTGATCAATCTCCGCATAATTGACGGTCTGCCGAAGGGCTTTTCCGACCTTTGCGGTGTCCGGAAATCTGACGGCAGAGCAGTATTCATCGAGGTCAAGACGAAGCACGGACGCGCTTCCGAAAAGCAAAAGCAATTCCTCGCAAAGATGCGTGAATACGGAGCAATCGCCGGTGTTGCGCGGTCTGTTGAGGATGCTCTAAAGCTGATTCAGGGCACGGAACAGGAGTCTCTCACGGAGCTTCCGGAGAGTAAAAATGGAGCCGGGCACTGCCCGGTCAAACTCATTGAGGAGGGCTAAACAATGGCTTTTGGAACGAATTACGAGGGTATTCCGACCGGCGGCGGTCTGGTGCCGCAGGGCAATTACGAGACGATCATCACGAATGCGGAGATCCGGCAGACGAAAAACGGCAAGCACAAGGTCAGTCTGGCGCTGACAATCCGCAACGACATCCAGCAGAATTGTCAGAACCGCGTGCTGTTCATCGACATCTGGCGCAAGCGCGAACCGACAGCGGCGGACGAGCAGGTGGACGGCTTCAACTTCGCGCAGCTCATGGCAGTGAGCCGGGCGGCGCAGATTCCGAGCGGGCAGTCCTTTGAATCGCTGGAACAGTTTTTGCAGGCGCTCTGCGGTCGCTGCCTGATTGCGACAGTCAAGCATGAGACCTATAACGGTGAAACTACTGCAAAGGTCGATGCGCTTGACACCATGCCGACAAAGTTCCCGGACTGCCGTCATGTTCATAAACAGCGTCCTCAGCAGAATCCTGCATACGGCGCACCTGCTCCGCGACAGCAGCAGGGATATGCGCAGCGTCCCGCACAGGGCTATGCAGGGCAGCCTCAGAGTTACGCACAGTCTCAGCAGGGATATGCGCAGCCGCAGCAGTATGCCCCGCCTCAGACCTACCAGCAGCCGCCGATGCAGCAGATGATGCCAGCGGGTGCTGCCCGCCAGCGCCCGCCGCAGGCTGCACCTCCTGCTCCCGCACCGATGAACATTGATCCGAATGAATTTGAAGAGATCCTCAGCAATGGCGAAGTGCCGTTTTAACCCGGCAGTGCCGGGCTCCATTTTGAGGGGCGGACGCTGTGCCGTCCCTCTCATTGACAGGAGGGAGGAATGCAAATGTACGAACTCATCCCCGATGAACTGAAAGCCATGCCGCGCTGGGTATGCTGGCGGGCAATTCCAAAAGCTACAAAGGACGGTCACACCAAGCTCTCAAAGGAGCCGATCAATCCCCGCACGGGCGGGCTTGCACAGTCAAACAATCCGCAGACATGGACGGATTTTGAAACAGCAGCCGCCGCGTCCGTCGATTATGCCGGTATTGGCTTCATGTTCGCTGGTTCCGGTTATGTCGGGATCGACATTGACGACCGTCCGGAAGAACTCGATGCGTACCGAAACGGAGATAATTGCACGATTTTCGGACAGATGAATGATGCGCTGCAAACCTATATGGAATTTTCACAGTCCGGTAACGGTGTTCACTTCATCGGGCGCGGCAAGCTGCCGGATAAGGATTTCAAGAACAGCGAGGTCGGCATTGAAATGTATACCGGCGCACGGTTCTTCGTCATGACCGGCAATCTCTGCACCGAGTATGTGGATATTGCAGACATCACCGAAACAGTCAAGCCCTATTATGAAAAATACCGCACGAAATCCAAGTCCAAAGCATCAGCTCCGGCAGAACAGCTCCCGCTTACCGGATGCTCCATGAATGCGCAGGAGGTCATTGACCGCGCATCCCGTTCCCGGCAGGGACAGAAATTCTCTGCGCTCTATGCAGGCGATACCACAGGTTACAATTCAAATTCTGAGGCGGACATGGCATTCTGCAATATGCTCGCATTCTGGTGTCAGGGCGATTTGCAGCTCATGGACGAGATCTTCCGCAGCTCCGGTCTGATGCGTGGGAAGTGGGACAGAAAGCAGTCCGGCACGACCTACGGCGCGATCACGCTGCAAAAAGCAGTTGACGGGCTTTCGGCGGTCTATGCAGAGACAGAGCCGTCCGATTCCGGCTATTCCGTTGTCATTCAGAAATCCATGCAGCAGGGCGGACCGCGCATTCAGGGCAAGATGTACCGCTTTGACGACACCGGCAATGCCGAGCGCCTGTTTGACGCTTTCGGCGATATGCTCCGCTTTTGCTATACCGACAAGAAATGGCTCTACTACTACGAGGGCAAATGGTACACCGACAACATCGGCTATATCCGGCAGCTTGCAGATTCCGCGACCATGCTGCAAGAGCAGGAGCGCATCCTCTATGCACATGATGAGGAACTGCTGAAAGCGTTTGACCGGCATCTGAAAAAATCCCGCAGCTTTGCCGGCAAGACCAATATGATCCGCGAGGCGGAGCACTATGCGCCGATCCTCCCGCAGAACCTTGACCGGAACAAGGCGGTGATCGGCGTGAAAAACGGCATCATCGACCTGAAAACCGGCGAGCTGCTCCCGCATGACAGAGAGGCGTATCTGACCAAGCAATGCCCGGTGATCTACAATCCCGATGCACCGGAGCCGAAGCTTTGGCTGCAATTCCTTTCGGACATTTTCGGCGGAGATCCGTATATGCTCGATTACATCCAGAAGTGCGTCGGCTATTCCCTGACCGGCTCGACCTCGGAGCAGTGCGCATTCTTCCTGTTCGGCACAGGGCGCAACGGCAAGTCCACATTTCTGGAAATCGTGCGCGGGATTTTGGGCGACTACGCGACAAACATCCAGCCGCAGACGATCATGGTCAACCCGAAATCGGGCAATGCGCCGTCCTCGGACATTGCGCGGCTCAAAGGTGCGCGTCTGGTGACATCGGTCGAACCGAATGAGGGAATGCGGCTCGATGAGGGGCTATTAAAACAGCTCACCGGCGACGATGTTGTGACGGCGCGAAAGATGTTCTCGGAGGAATTTGAGTTCAAGCCGGAGTTCAAGCTCTGGATGGCGACGAACCACAAGCCGCTGATCCGCGGCACCGATACCGGCATCTGGCGGCGCATTCATCTGATCCCGTTTGAAGTGCAGATCCCGATCGACAAGGTTGACAAGAAGCTGAAGTACAAGCTCGTGAAGGAAGCCGAGGGTATTCTGAAATGGGCTGTGCAGGGATGCCTGCGCTGGCAGAATGATGGATTGTCGATGCCGCAGAAAGTGCTGGAAGCCGTGCGCGAGTATCAGCACGAGATGGATGTGATCTCCGCATTTCTCGATGCCTGCTGCATGACCGGAGAGGGTGAGACGAAAGCCTCAAAGCTCTATGCCGTCTATGCAAAGTGGGCAGAGGAGCACAATGAATACCTGATGTCCAGCACAAAATTCGGCACGGAGCTGAAGCGCAAGGGCATTGTGAAAAAGAATATGCCGGACGGTCGGTATTATGTCGGCATCACGCTCGATGCAGACTTTTATCAGGAGTAAGAATTGAGGGTAGTTGAGGGTTTGAGGGTTATTCCTATTCTATCATATGAAAAATTGAAGTGAAATTATATATAT
>CAMNJD010000168.1 GCA_946540705.1 uncultured Ruminococcus sp.
AGCGGAAAGCGCCGGATCTCAGCTTCCCGCGCAGCACCGGTCAGCTCATCAGCGTTGTCATTGCGGCTTATATGTGCATCAAGCCGGTGTTCAATTTTCTGGTGCTCGGCGGCAGCCTGAAGCCGCTTGCGATCGGTCTGGCGGCGCTCTGCTGCTTCCTGATCGGCCTGAAATATTCCAACACGGCAATCGCGGTCGTGCTGATGCTCGTCGCGTGTACCAATATGGCGAATAATCTGCGGATGATCGGCTTCAATCAGTATCTTGTATATGCGATCGAAGGCGTGATTGATATGCTGGCGGCCTGTGTGCTGGCATTTCATAAGGATGTAAGGGCACATTTTGACTATCTGCCCTGAAATATCCGATCATAATGACTGTTATTCAATCCCGAAAGTGAGGTTTTTTCAAAATGCAGGAGTATCGGTTCTCTGAAATCGAGCAAAAATGGCAGGCGTACTGGGAGGAGCATGAGACGTTCCGTGCAAAGAATGACTACACACTGCCGAAGTTCTATGCGCTGGTCGAGTTCCCGTATCCGTCCGGACACGGCATGCATGTCGGCCACATCAAGGCGTATTCCGGCCTTGAGGTCGTCAGCAGAAAGCGCAGAATGCAGGGCTATAATGTCCTGTTCCCGATCGGCTTTGATGCCTACGGTCTCCCGACCGAGAACACCGCGATCAAGACCGGCGTTCACCCCAGACAGGTCACGGACGAGAACATCAAAAAGTTTACCGGCCAGCTCAAGCGTGTCGGCTTCTCCTTTGACTGGTCGCGTGTGGTCGATACGACCGAGGAGGGCTACTACAAGTGGACGCAGTGGATCTTCCTGAAGATGTTTGAGCACGGTCTGGTGTTCCGCGACAAGACTATGGTCAACTACTGCCCTTCCTGCAAGGTTGTCCTGTCGAATGAGGACTCACAGGGCGGCAAGTGCGATGTCTGCCACAGCGAGATCGTCCAGAAAACCAAGGAGGTCTGGTATCTCCGCATTACCGAATATGCCGACAAGCTGCTCGAGGGTCTGGAGACAGTCGATTATCTCCCGAATATCAAATTGCAGCAGCAGAACTGGATCGGCAAATCGACCGGTGCATTCGTGAATTTCAGGATCAAGGAGCAGAATGAGCAGCTTCGCATCTATACCACCAGACCCGATACACTCTACGGCGTGACCTTCATGGTCATGGCGCCGGAGCATCCGATGATCCAGAAGTACCGCGATTCAATCGCGAATATCGACGCGCTCGATGCCTATAAGGCGGAATGCGCCAAGAAAACCGAGTTCGAGCGCACACAGCTTGTCAAGGACAAGACCGGCGTGAAGATCGAGGGACTGACTGCGGTCAATCCGCTGACCGGCAAGGAGATCCCGATCTACATCTCTGACTATGTCATGATGGGCTACGGCACAGGCGCGATCATGGCCGTGCCGGCACATGACCAGAGAGACTACGAATTTGCAAAGAAATTCGGCATCGACATCATCGAGGTCATCAAGGGCGGCGATATCGAAAAAGAGGCCTATACCGGCGACGGCGAAATGGTCAATTCCGGCGCGCTCAACGGCTTGACGAACAAGAAGGATTCGATCGCGAAGGTGCTGATCGTGCTCGAAGAAAAGGGCTGCGGCGAGGCCGGCGTGCAGTACAAGATGAAGGACTGGGCCTTCAACCGCCAGAGATACTGGGGCGAGCCGATCCCGCTGGTACACTGCCCGGACTGCGGCATTGTTGCGGTTCCGTATGAGGAGCTGCCGCTGAGACTGCCGCCTGTTGAGAATTTCGAGCCGGGCACCGACGGCGAATCGCCGCTCGCAAAGCTGGATTCGTTCGTGAACTGCACCTGCCCCAAGTGCGGCGGCAAGGCAAAGCGCGAGACAGACACCATGCCGCAGTGGGCGGGTTCCTCGTGGTATTTCCTGCGCTACTGCGACCCGACAAACGACAAGTGCCTTGCGGATATGGACGCACTGAAATACTGGATGCCGGTCGATTGGTATAACGGCGGCATGGAGCATGTCACCAGACATATGATCTACTCCCGCTTCTGGCACAAGTTCCTCTACGACATCGGCGCTGTGCCGACGCCGGAGCCGTATGCCAAGCGTACCGCACAGGGCCTGATCCTCGGCCCGGACGGCGACAAGATGTCCAAGTCCAAGGGCAATGTCATTGACCCGAACGATGTCGTTGACCAGTACGGCGCCGATGTGCTGCGCCTGTACGTCCTGTTCATGGGCGACTACGAGAAGGCAGCGCCGTGGAGCGAGAACAGCGTCAAGGGCTGCAAGCGCTTCGTAGAGCGCGTCTGGGCAATGCAGGATATCGTCACGGAGGGCGACAGCTACCGCCCCGAAATGATGTCGAAAATGCATAAGACGATCCGCAAGGTCTCGGAGGATATCGAGAACCTGAAGTTCAACACCGCGATCGCCGCGATGATGACGCTCGTCAACGATATCTATGCGACCGGCAGCGTCAACAAGGCAGAGTACCGCACGCTGCTCATCCTGCTCAATCCGTTTGCACCGCATGTCACGGAGGAGCTGTTCAGCATCATGGGCTTCGGTGTGCTCAATGAGCAGAAGTGGGTGGACTTCGATCCGGCACTGTGCATTGATGAGCAGGTCGAGATCGTTGTGCAGCTCTGCGGCAAGATCAAGGCCAAGCTGATGATCCCGCAGGGCGCCGATGAGGAGACTGTCGCGGCGCTTGCAATGGAGGATCCGAAGGTGCAGGAGGCGCTTGCCGGAAAAACAGTCCGAAAGCGGATTTATGTACAAAATAAGCTGATGAATTTTGTAGCAAATTAACGAATTCCAAGCGGAATTAGCCTCTCATGCAAAAATGCGCTTGACAAACCGTATAAAATGTGTTACAATATACATGTATTTGACTAATTGCTTATAAGGAGCGTCCGGCCTCCGGATGCGTCTTTATAGATAGCCTCTGTCGTTGGACAAAGGGAGGGAAAAATTCGTGGCAGAAGTACGCGTTGGTAAGAACGAGTCCTTGGATACCGCTCTCAAGCGTTTCAAGCGTTCTTGCGCAAAAGACGGCGTGATCGCTGAAGTTCGGAAGCGTGAACACTATGAGAAGCCTTCCGTAAAGCGCAAGAAGAAGTCTGAAGCAGCACGCAAGCGCAAGTTCTGATCTTTCCGGAATCGTTCGACGCGGTGTGCATTGCACACTGTCCCGTATGACAGGATGGATGAACAAAAAAGGATGCATCACGGAAACGTGATGCATCCTTTTGCATTTTGCGGGATTTGTGCAGAATGCTCGAATCGCGATATATCGAGCCTCGATACATTGTGCAGTTCACAGAATCGCGGAAAATCCCTTGACAAATATATCGAGGTGTGATATACTAACATTGCAGTGAGATACATTGCACTTCGATATATCGAACCGAAATGGATTGAGGTGAACTTCATGACCGATAAGATCCGCCGCGTCTATGTCCCGATGACCGAAACAGGCTTCTATATTCTGTTCTGTCTGCGGGAGGAAATGCACGGGTACAGCATCGGGCAGCGCGTCCGGGAAATGACGGACGGTGCTGTGATCATCAGCGCCGGCACGATGTACGGCACGCTCTCGAAAATGGAAAAGGACGGACTGATCCGGTTTGTCCGCGAGGAGGAGAAACGAAAGCTCTACTGCATCACGGAGCTGGGAACGGAGGTTCTCGATCTCGAAATCGAACGCATCAAACGACTTTACAGAAACATCGGAGGGAACTGAAAATGGGCGGCAAGTCAAATGATATCAAGAGAGTTGTTAAGGTATTTCAGCTTGTGGACTACGAAAAAGAGGAGAAATTCCTCTGCGGAATGCATGCGGAAGGCTGGCGTCTGGTTGATACAAACGGATTCAAATATACCTTCGAGCGCTGCGAGCCCGAGCAGGTCGTTTACCGCATCTATTGCTCG
>CAMNJD010000169.1 GCA_946540705.1 uncultured Ruminococcus sp.
TGTATGAAAACGACGCCGCTGGGCTGGCGCATGTTTGCAAGCAAACTGCGCAGTTCCGCTTCGCGGAACATTGCGGATGCGTCCGAATGCAGATATTCACAAGCTGATCGAGGTCGGTCACGGCATCAGCATTACAGATAACTGGTGGATTCTGCGTCCCGATGAATGTTTACGCTCAATCATGAAATGCCCCTTGACATTCGGACACAATCGGAGTATAATAGTATCAAATCACGATTTGCTAAATCAGGATTAGATAATCGGAGGGCATTATGTTCATAGGCAGAAAACAGGAGCTGCAGTTTCTGGAGGAGCAATACAACAGCCGACACGGTCAGCTTGTGGTTCTTTATGGCCGCAGACGTGTCGGCAAAACAGAAACGCTTAGGGAATTTTGTAAAGGCAAACAGCATGTGTTTTACTCCTGCAGAGAGGTGTCCGATCAGCTTCAGCTTCGGAGCTTTTCGGCAAAAATGCTGCGTGAGGGAATCCCTGCTGCAAAATATGTCAACGAGTTTTCTGACTGGGAAACGGCATTGCGCTGTGTGGCGGATTTGCCGTATAACGGAAAAAAGCTGCTCATCATTGATGAGTTTCCGTATATGTGCAAGGGCAACGGGAGTATCCCGTCTATTCTGCAAACCTTATGGGATGAGGGCCTGAAAGATCAGAATGTCATGATTGTCCTTTGCGGCAGTGCCATGAGTTTTATCGAGAAGGAATTGCTTTCTGAAAAGAACCCGCTTTATGGCAGAGCAACCGGCATATATAAGATGGAAGCCATGGGCTATTATGATGCAGCAAAGTTCTTTCCAAACTACTCGGACCGGGATAAGATCATTGCCTATGCAATTCTCGGCGGCATTCCGCATTATCTGTGTCAGTTTGAGCCGGAATTATCGTTAGACGACAACATTAAGAAGCATATTCTGACAAAGGGCTGCGCACTGTACAGTGAAGCAGAGTTTCTTCTCCGGCAGGAGCTTCGTGAGACGCCGCTTTACAATTCGATCATCGAGGCGGTCGCACTTGGCAGCACAAAGCTCAACGATATCAGCACAAAGTCACTGGTGGAGGACACATCCAAAACTAGCGTATATCTGAAGAATCTGATTGAGCTTGAGATTATCGCACGCGAGTGTTCGGTCGATGACGGTATCAAGGAACGCGCTAACACGAACCGTGGATTATACCGTCTGACTGATAATTTCTTCCGCTTCTGGTATGCCTTTGTGTTCACGAATTATTCAGAGCTGGAAAGCGGCGATGCAGAAGGTGTCTATGAATATACGATCAAACCGAGTCTCCATGAGTTTGCATCGGCAGCGTTCGAGGATGTTTGCAGGGAATATATGCGTGAGATGCAAAGAGCGAATCAGCTTCCGTTCCGCTATAAGAGCATGGGCCGCTGGTGGGGAAGGACGACTGTACGCCGCAGGGACAGCACAGAGATGAAGAAAACGGAGATTGATCTGCTGGCCGTTTCTGCAAAGCATGACCAATATCTGGTAGGGGAGTGCAAGTTCAAGGGCAGACCGTTCACCTACGGAGAATATCTTGACACCCTTGCCAAGCTTTCTGCGCAAAAGGAAAAGGCGGTTTTCTTCTACTATCTGTTTTCAGAGAGCGGGTTTGATGAACGGCTGACGGCAGAAGCGGAAAAGAGAGACGATCTACGACTGATTGATCTTGCAGAAATCGTTGCTCTGAAATGAAGCTGAAAATGAAACAATGGTAACCGGCGGTTTGGCTTCTTCATCGGTTTCGTACACCTACGCGTACACCTACGCCAACGATTTTTTATTCAGCAAGCGATTTTCTGCGACCTCGAAAAATCGCGTATTTACGAACAAAATAGTACGCAATAATACTGGATGAAACACCGTCTCTGTAGCTCATAACCCGAAGGTCGGTGGTTCAAATCCGCCCTCCGCAACCATATTAGCACCCTAATTTTGATACAATCGAAGTTGGGGTGCATTATTATGCCTAAATGTAGATAATACGCAGTTTTTGAGGGCAATAAGAAACGGTAGGGAATATCATGATCCAATGCTGATTACATCGACATCTGTTGAGGACTGGTATTCTCTGCTGAATGATGCAGCGGTTTTCGATGAAAACAGCCTTGCTGTTATTCGCGGATTCTATGAATGCGGCGGTCAGGCGACATGTAAAGAGCTGTCCGAAAAGTATGGCAATATACCGCAATATTACAGTCTGTTGGCAATGAAATTGGCGAAGCGGATTCAAAAGAAGACAGGCTGTCCTGTCATACAGAATGCCCTGTCGGAGAATGCAAAGTGGTGGCCGATTCTGTTCGTGGGCAAGCATGCTGAAAAAGAGCAGGACGGGGTATATATCTGGAAACTCTGTGATGAATTGAAAGAGGCTTGTGAGATGACGATGCAAAGCAAACCAACTGTAAATGCGTGGCTGCTCGCGTGGAATCCTAATAATTACGACTGGGAGCATGTCGATGAAGAGTACTGCTTTCAGCACATGTTGAATCATGTCAGGAGCGGCGGTGCTGCTTTTGATACATGGCGCTGCTTAAGTAAAAAAGTTCAATGCGGCGACAGAGTATATATCATGCGTCTAGGTGCCGAGGCAAAAGGAATTGTGGCAACGGGATATGCAGTGAGCGACAGTTATGTGGAAAATGATACCAAGCTGATTGACATTGTGCTGTCCGATATGATTGATTTTCGTGCTGAACCGCTGATTTCGCAGGAATCATTGAAAGAACTGTTTCCTGATCAACAATGGAGCCCACAAGGACCCGGTATTGCAATCCAGCCGGATGCTGCGCAATGGCTAATTGAGAATTGGGATGGCTGTAAGGCAGAACATATGTTGTGGCGTTTGAGATCATTCCGCTGATTGAGGAATACTGGTTTAATGATGAGCAAAAGGTCTCGGAGTGGAGCAGAGAACTGCGCCGCTCGGCAGGTATGGAACAATGACTGTTGACAAAGGAATCATCATTCAGAATATCTATTATATGCTGTCCTATGCCTTTCAAGTTCTCCGACAGGAGGACTACAAGAAGGTTGCCGGTGAGCAGTTTGACAAAATACACGACCTGTTTGCTGAAATTCTGGCAAAAGGCATTTCACGGCAGATCAAGCAGGGACTATATCGTGAATATGTTCCGCTGCAAGAGAATTTGTCTGTGATGCGCGGAAAACTGAATGTAAGCGAAACGATCAATCTGCGCGTACAGAAAAAGGTGAAACTTTCCTGCGAATATGACGAGTTCTCGGAGGATAACCTCTACAATCAGATTCTGAAAACAACGCTGTATCGTTTGATTCGCGCAGAAGATGTAGATGAAAAGCGCAGACAGGCACTCAAAAAACTGATCGTGTTTTTCGGTGATGTGCAGCTGATTCAGCCGGAACAGATTGCATGGCACAGACTGATTTATCAGCGCAACAACCGCAATTATGAGCTGTTGCTGAATATCTGCTACCTTGTGCTGAATGGTATGCTGCAAACGACCGAGGACGGCACTTATCGGCTGCTTGCTTTTTCAGATGAATACATGGAACGACTGTTTGAACATTTCATTCTCGAATATTACAAGCAGCATCACCCTGACCTGCATCCGTCTGCGCCGCAAATTAAATGGGATTTGCCTGATGATACAGATGCGATGATGATTCAGTTTCTTCCGAATATGCAGTCAGATATAACACTGCAAAAAGACGAAAATACACTTATCATTGATGCGAAATATTATGGCAAATCCATGATCGAACATTACGGAAAATCAACACTTCGGTCAGCTCATTTGTACCAGATCTACGCTTATGTGAAAAATCAGGATAAGCATAACTCCGGCAATGTTTCCGGTCTGCTGGTCTCCTTCGATGTGAACGAAGCGAGCAAGAACATCTATGTCACGCTGTCGGCGCCCGAGATCCTCTCGCATGAAGTCGACACGGACAGCTTCACCTTTGAGACGAAGCGCGACGGGCTCTTCACTGAGATCACCTCGGCGGATTTTGTCGCCAAGGCGAATCTGCTCAAGGCAGAGCAGGCGCAGCGAGTGGAGCAGGAAGGCAGTGTCTTCCGTCAGGCGAAGAAGCAGGCGGAGAACACGATCAGCAAGCTGATCAAGGCTGCACCGGAGGCAAGCGGCTACGATCTGCACTTCTACTTCGAGTGATACTGCGGCGGGTGAAAGGAGGTGATGCACTGCCGGTATCCTCATTATACCCCATTTCCGAC
>CAMNJD010000170.1 GCA_946540705.1 uncultured Ruminococcus sp.
CCCGCCGCAGCAGCTCCAGTAGCGTGAACACGAGCGATTCGGATTTCTCCGGTGCGATGATCGTATCATAAACGGCGCACATTTCACGGAAATAGGGCAGAAAGCGATCATTGTCGTGAAGCGATGCAGCAAACGCTGAGAACCCGAGCTTTTCATAAGGGTATGGGCTGCCGCTTTTGAAGAATTTGACGAGCTGCTTGTCGATTTTCTGATAGGCGCAGCTTTTGACCGGTTCATCGCAGAAGCAGGAAAGCACCGAGCGCTCGCGGGATTGTCCGTCTATCCGGTCGGCGATCACGCGCAGCATGGCAACCAGCATACGCCCGTTTCCGAGCTTGCCCTTGCCCTGCTTTTTCGCCTGAATCATCAGCGACAGCAGCACAGTCAGCGTGAGGCGTTCTCCGTTCTGCATGAAAATCCCTCCCGGCGATAAATTTCGCGATTTCGGAGATAAATCTGTTCCGTCTCCGTGATACAATAAAACTGTACCCATTGTAGCATTGAAAGCCGGAATGTCAAAGCACGACAAAAGCACCCCCTGCTTTTGCAGGAGGCGGAACGGCTGATTTGTTTCGCAAATTCCGGGCATTTGCGAAATGCTTTATTCGGCTATAATATAGCATCAGTATATCACAAATCGACGAATATGTCAATACCGTTTGACGGATTTTGTGTATATTGATTTGGTTCTATGGAAAAAAGCGCAGATTTGCGCGTGATAACCGTCAAAAATCTTGTCAGGAGGGACACTATGCCGCGAAGAGGCGAAAATATTTACAAGCGAAAGGACGGACGCTGGGAGGGCAGATATTCGGTCGGGTTCCGTGAAAACGGAAAACGCCGATACCGCTCCGTCTACGGCAGCAGCTATCAGGCTGTCAGGGAGAAGCTGATCCGGCTGAAATCGACGGGTACTCCTCCGAAGATGCCGCAATCAAAGACTGTCAGTGAACTGCTGAATGAATGGTTGCAATCCGTCAGACAGAATGCCAAGACCTCAACAATCGCGAATTACGACATGAAGCTCAGAAAGCACCTATTGCCCGCCTTTGGCGGGCTGAAATGCAATTCAGTTTCAGGAAGATTGGTCAACAGCTTCATGGAGCAAAAGCATCAGGAGGGGCTGTCGGCGAAGTATATTGCGGATATCGTGACCGTGCTGAAATCCGCTTTCAAATACGCTGCGCGGGTGTACAGTGTTCAGAATCCGCTGCAATATGTCGTTCTTCCGAATGCAGAGCGAACGGAAAAGCCGCTCCTGAACGCACAGCAGCAGGAAACGCTTCAAACGTATCTGCAGAGCAATCCGAGCGCAACTGCAACAGGGATTCTGTGCAGCATGAATCTCGGGCTGAGAATCGGTGAGGTCTGCGGGCTGAAATTCAGTGATATTGACCTACAAAGCCGCACACTGACCGTGCGCAGAACCGTGCAGCGCATCAACGATTCTGAAAGCCATCATACAAGGCTGATTGTCGGCAGCCCGAAAAGCCGTTCGTCAAAGCGCGTGATTCCGATTCCTGCATTTCTCGTCGACATTTTGCAGAAACAGACAATTCAACCGGATGCGTATTTGCTTTCCGGCTCGGTGCAAGCTGTCGAGCCGCGCACTTTGCAGTACCGTTTCCGGGCGATTCTGAAAAAAGCAGGATTGCCGTCAGTGAATTATCACAGCCTGCGGCATGTTTTTGCAACGAACTGTCTGCAGGCGGGCTTTGACGTCAAAACGCTTTCGGAAATCCTCGGCCATTCCTCGCCGGAAACGACGCTGAACCGCTATGTGCATTCTTCGATGGAGCGCAAGCGGCAGTGCATGCTGCTGCTGGAGAAAAAAGCGGGAATGCCGTCAGTTTTTCCGTCAGAAAACGGTGAGAATGCAGCCTGATCCGCGGATGAATTGCGCGCTGTTCGCAAATGCCCGGAATTTGCGAAAGGCTACGCTTTTCTTCTATGTCGTTGTCGACGTCAATGTCGATATTATACCACGTTTTTGTTAAAAAATGCGATCTACTCTTATTTCCTGAACGGCGATTCACGCCGAAAACCAAATTCATCTATTCATACAGGAGGTTTTATCATGAGTACGATTATTGAAAGAGATATCTATTGTCCCTATTGTGAAATGAATTCAGCAGTTCTGATCAGCGAGTCCGTCAAGGATTACAAACTGATTGGATGTGCCCCTCTCGGATGCACGAATACTATATTAATGGTGGTTACTTGTGGCTGCTGGGCGTATGTGAACGGTTATCCGGTGCTGGATATCAAGGATGAACATACTGTTCAGCTGTACGGCTTTTGTCCGCACTGCGGAAATACATACCCTGTGATTAAGCCTGATTCCGGAAATCAGCGTTAATTGCACTGCGGCGTGAAGAGCAGATCGTGAGATATTTTTGGGGATAAAAAGTGTAGTGATTATGACTGATAAAGAAATCATAAAGGCATTTCGCAAAAAGATGATCGAGAAACAAAAAAGCAAGGTCACCCGCCCGAGGTTTACGCTTTACCGAGAACTGCTTTTGCTCGGAATTGGGATTGCAGTCCTTATTGCGACATTGATTGTTCGCTCATCGCTTTCCAAACTACAATTTTGGATTCTGTTTTGTTCGGAAATTCTCTTGTTTCTGGTCACGGAGACAAAAGGTATTATCCTGCTTCTGATCTATGTATATCAAAAATTTGCGCCTGCAATGATCAGAGGCGCATGTTTATTCACGCCTTCCTGCTCAGAATATATGCGCTTATCGGTCTTGAAATACGGTGCGTTCAAGGGCGTGAGAAAAGGTTTGATCAGGCTCAGAAAATGTCATCCTCCGAATGGGGGCATTGACGAACCTTAATGCAGCACTGATTATTCATTCTCAGCAAGGAAACAGATTTGATACAAGGAGGCACCAATATGAGCAATCTTCCGCCCGGATGGGGCAGAAAACCCGCGGGCAATTCGCCCTGGGGTAATCCGCCGAAGAAACCGACTGTTCCGCAGCAGAACGCTCCGGCAGCACCGGTATATCCGCAGCAGAATGCTCCGGCAGCACCGACTTATCCGCAGCAAAATGCCCCGGCAGCACCCGCTTATCCGCAGCAAAGTGCACCGGCAGCTCCGGTTTATCCGCAGCAAAGTGCACCGGCAGCTCCGGTTTATCCGCGGCAGAACGCTCCGGCAGTACCCGCTTATCCGCAGCAAAATGCCCCGGCACCTCCGGTTCATCCGCGGCAGAATGTGCCGGAACAGCCGCAGGAGAATAAACCTTGGGTACAGGCTCCGTCCCGCTCTGCATCGGCTTCCGACAGCGATAAGCCGTGGATACATACGCATTCAAGTGTTGCGGGCGCAACGCTGGAGGGAGAAGATCTTGAGGCGAACTTAGATGCCCTCAGCAGCGAATATGAAGCGAATCAACAGCTGGAACGCGATACCGTTATAAAAGAATACAAGCGATTCGCTTTAATCGGATTACAGGCTGCAATTGCATTGTGTACGGTCACCGTTATCGGTGTTACAGCTTGGTCGAAGCTGATCAAGCCGAGACTGCACAGTCAGACTGCCGTAGAAAACTCTGTAAATGACAATCAGAATGCACCTGATTCGGAAGCCGCTGCATCAGGCTCCGAGTCAAATCGGACTGAACAGGCAGCTGGAACACCTGAACAGATATCCGGAACATCTGAG
>CAMNJD010000171.1 GCA_946540705.1 uncultured Ruminococcus sp.
CTATCAGACGCAGGCACAGTATGCAACGTCTGCGGCTTTGGATGCAATAACAAACTACGCATATTCGGACAAGGATTTCAGCGATTGGGTTACGTCGGCGGAAGTCAGTGACGGAAACGAGCATGAGATCATGGTGCGCTTCGCAAACACCGAGCTGCCTCTGAGCGACAGTGAGGCAACCCCGGACTCCGTCCGCTGCACGGTGCAGAGTGACAAGCCGCATTACACTTATGACTCTGTCACAGGCAAGATCCATGAGCAGAAGGCGTGGAAGATCACCGCGACCGCTGTTGTCGGTGCGGGCAGAAACCAGACCTCCTACTCGATGGTCAACTATATCTACGCAAATGTCAAGACGGGTGACACCTCCGGTCGTGAGAACACGGTCAGCTTCAACCGCTATACCTATGACCAGACCCTGCAGAACGGCTCGAACCCCAACAATCCGCCGCCCTCTCTGGCGACGGCAATGTATTCGCTGGGCAATGTTTCTGGTGCGGGCGGCGGCGAAGGTAACATGCTGGTTCTGGGTCCGCAGTATTCCGGTCTAGCATATGCACCGGTCGGCAGAACAAATTATGGCCTGACCAACGTGCCGAAGCTTACTTACGACAATGACAATGCTGTCGTTGGCAGTTCGGCGTATGTAAACAATTATTATACCGCTGTTACTGCTTATTACGAATTCCAGAATGCTGGTGAAAATATCAAGTGGATGGGTAACGTCAGCGCAACCAATGCGAACGATGACGGGAAATATAGTCGTGGCAATTTCGGCCTGAAGGTTGCTGCGAATATTTCAAATGCTCTGAAAGCAAGTGCAACCAGCAAATGGGATTACAAGAATCTGAACTATGTTTATATTGACGGCGAGTTGTCTAATGGCGGAAACGCTGCGATCCGGATCGGTGAGGGCGTAAATAATACTATGCCTGTCAATCTGTACGCAGGTTCGATCAATATCACAGGCAACCGCACACTCTATGTGCAGGGCGATACCTATCTCTATGATCCGGATGCAGATTCCAAGTGGGGCTCCGGCGCCGGCGGCACAATTCTTGCACAGTTTATTAATAGCAACGTTGAAGGCAAGAATTCAATCACACCTGCAACCGGCGGCAGCTTGATCTGCAATAACCGCAGTCTGGAGATCGGCGGTGGTCTCACGATCAAAGGTGATTTGATCTTCACGAATCCGAAGGGTACACTCACGATCTCCGGATCGGTCACTGTCGGCGGTAATGTGTACTGCGCCGGCACGATCTCGGGTGCAGAAAATTTGACGGTTGGTGCAGGAAAAAACAAATATGTCACCAATGCAGCTAGCATCACAGCAATGGGCACATCTTATGGCAAGGGCTATCCGGCAAATTATCTGACAAAGACAGATGCTGACCATGATTATCGTATGTTCCCGTATGCATACCGTCTGGATGAGATGTTCACCACTTATTACAGATGGGATCTTGCACAAGCAAACAACACTGATACGACGTGGCAGAATGATCCGTTAATTAAGGAGAGTGTGGCGGCAAATCACACGTGGTCGCTTGTTCCCGTGACAGCGAGATTTGCAACAATCTCCAAAACGGCGGGTACTCCGGAAGTTCCTGCGGTATATGGTACCACTCAGACCATGACTCAGACTCAGCTTGAGGCTGCCGGACACGGTGCCTACGATCACACTGAGGCTGACGGAACGATTATCCATGCACTTGGCTGGGACTCAAATGTCAACGCTAATATGTTTGAGGTGACACCTGTAATCACTCCAGGCAGGGCTGCTGTTCCGGCTTCTGGTTCTGCAACCTATGGAACCGGTCAGAGTACAATGTATGTTCCGGCTACGCATCCATTTGATTATAATGCAACCACAAAAAACAGCACGAATGGATTTATGCAGCCTGTTGAGCCGGTCAACACAACGAATGCAGGCTCTGCGATCTCCAAGAATGCTGCGATGAACATCGACACGCTTGCTGGTTTCCAGATCACTTATCCTGCAACAAAAACCAAAACATATGATAAAACTTCTATTCCCGCTGCGGTAGATATGGATGTAGTGTATTCCGATGCAACAACCGGCAATCTGACATCCGATAAGATGAGTGTGCACTACATCAAGGAGTCCTGCACGATCGACGTGACCGGTATGACCGGCACAATCCTTATTGATCCGTTCGATCATCACAACAGCTCGAGTTCTCCTGGAATCGGCATTGTGCTGAAGGGGACAATTGGCTACAATGGTACAGGACTGAAGATTCTTGTCAATAATACCTGTATTTACAAAAATGACGGCACAATTGCTTCAGTCTACGGCTCGAAGAAGGACGGCGCTGGTAACGAGACAAATGATCCGAATGTCAATGTGAAGTATAACGGAAAGTATGCTGACAGAACAGAAGTCGCCATCTTCCTGCAGGATGGATTCACGAGTGACCAGGGTGTCAATGATACCGGTAATGACAACCTGAGCCGCATTATTCCGACTGGTCTCTATAATTCTGTTGCGAACAGAAAGTTCGATGTTGTTTCCAATCCGATTTATCCCGGTCAGTCCGGCTATGACACACTGACAGGTATAGAAAGATGGAAATTTATGGAAGTTCCAAACTGCGTCATTTTCGGTGAGAAGGACAATGCTACAAAATATGGTCTGGACAGCTTGATTCTCGGCGCTGCAGTCATGATGCCGAATTCTGTTGTCTCCAGCGGCGGTTCCCGTTATGTTGCAGTAAGCTGCGATTACAGAGAAGAGCATAACTCTGCAAAGGTTTCTCAGCCGGGGTATAAAATGTGCGGAGTCGGAACGCTGATCGTCAGAGATTTTGCAGGCACTAACTGGCCCGGTACAATCTATATCGGCGACATGAACCGTCCGAACGGCTCGACGCCTTCTAACCCTGAGCAGAATTCGACAACCGGCAGCGATGACCGCAAGCCGAATTCCGGCGACGGCAAGGACTACCTGAACAATGACCACATGGGTGCAAACTAAAGAAGGGAGGTTTTCCGCATGAAGATCGCTGCGAAACGCAAGGGCCTGACGCTGATTGAAATCGTGATCTCAATCGCGATCTACGGCGTTCTGGCTCTGCTGATCATGGAGATCATGACGCTCGTCAACACGCTCGTCAAGTCGACCGACCAGATGACAAAGCGTCTTTCCTACGAGGCAAAGTATGCTGATAACCTTCTCACGCAGGATGAAGAGGGTCACCCCTTCAGTATGGCTGAGGAGTCGGGTGCCGGAGGCGTCATGCTTCCAGCAGTGCGCGTCACCATCGACTATGACATCTCGAACAAGCACTATGATTCCAACGGTGACCTCCAAAGCTACACCGTCGGCAACACCGCACACCCCGAGCCGGGCGCGACGGACCAGAGACTCCGCAGAGCGACCAGAAGCCTCAACATCGACGGTAACGGCAATCTGCTCAGAGCATCTGAGTACACCGCGAGCTACACCGAGGATGCTGCGATTGTCTACCACGAGAACACCAACTACAAATTCCTGACCTTCAACAAGGCAGGTCACGTTGATACCGGTAAGCCGGCGGGTCCGTTCAATATCGAACTGACGCTGCAGGCTGAGGGTCCGCAGATCACCAAGATCGTCGTGAAGGACACCCAGTTTGACGACGGCAGCACGTCCAAGACCTACACCGGTCCGTTCGTGAACGGTCAGACGCTGACCCTTCCGCTCTACAACTCGGCTCCGGCAAGCGGCGGCTCGTCCACCGATACCGTGAAGATCGAGATCTACGAGAACGTGACCTCCTCGCTCGGCAACAACCTCGGCGAGAAGCTCTACTGCGACGCGACCCTGACCTACTACACTGCCATTCAGGTCGGTGATTACACAAACTACTACACCAACTGTGAGATCAACTACCAGGGCAGCCAGAATTTCGGATTCCCGCGCAGTTCCTGAGATGAAATTTGATCATACCGCAGAATCGGACCCGAATCCGGTTCTGCGGTGTATCAGAAAGGAGTGTTATGCTGCATGAAAAAGCACAACCGCAAGGGCTTTACACTGATTGAGCTGATCATCGTGCTCGCGCTGTTCTCCATTGTCATGTACAGCGTCGTGCGACTGATCGACCCGGTGACGAAGTTCTTCGTGCGCAGCTCGAATTTTGAAAATACATCGGCTTGTGTGGATAACATGAAGCGCTGTATCGAAGGAAATCTGAAGTATGCCAACCGCGTCAGAGCCTACAGTGGCTTTTCGCCCTACACCTACAACACGGTCAACGAGATCGAGACCTCGACCTACGATCCGTCTGCGACTCTGACCGGTCAGGTGCAGGCGTTCTACAACGAGTTCTTCCTCGACAGAAAGTTCCTCGATTCCTCCGGTACGATCTATGTTCTCGTTTTCGACAACACGCGGATCATTCCGGACGGCATCTATGACCCGAACCCGCCGCATGCCGGCTCGACCGGACTGCACAAGTACGGTCTGCTGTCGGATATCGCCGACAACCAGCTCAATTCCGGCAAGATGGTGCTCTATGAGTACACCTTCAACAACTACGGCTCCGGGCTGGATATGACGCCTACGGTCACACCGTGGTATGTCAACCAGAAGCTCTACGGCGCATTTGAGTATCGCTTCACGCTCGGCTCCTTTGCTGCTGCGGCGACGACCACGACAACGGCTGCCGGCGGCGGCGGCGGCGGTACCCCGACTGCGACCTTTGACCCGTCCGACTGCACGATCACGATCACGATGAACGAGATCCGCAAGGACAACACCGGTCTGGTGCGGCAGGAGAGCTACGAGAGCCAGACGGCTTCCTTCTCGATGAAGAACGTCCTCGACGGTACCAAGAAGTACACCACACCGCTTTCAGACTACATCACCAAGGAGAGCGCGACCTACACCAACGTCGCTGACAAGTATTACGTTGATCCGACACCGATTCCCCGTTATAAGGAACTGAACAGATACACCGGCTCGGATCCGTTTGACGGCTTCTACTTTATCTACACGCTCGCGGAGACGACAAACGACTATGTCGACAACTCCGGCAACGCGGTTGATCAGAGTTACATCAGCGCGATCAACTCTATGTACCCGCAGTAAACATGTATGAAAAGAGGCAGCCGGTGTTGCCCGGCTGCCTCATACATGAATCAGAAATACGTTCGGAATACGGTCAGCATCGCGGTTGTGTACGACCGGACCTGCTCAGGCTCGGGCAGCCGCCGGATGTACCATTCCGTGATCTCCTCTCCGAACATCGCACCGATCCAAAGCC
>CAMNJD010000172.1 GCA_946540705.1 uncultured Ruminococcus sp.
CTCCTTTTCCCACGGCCACGGCGTATTGCTCCACGCAGCCCAGCCGTTCTCCCGTTCGACCTGCTGCACAGTCAGTGCGCCGAATCGCTCTGCAAACGCATCTGCATACTTTTCATACGCCTTTTTGTGATCGAGAAAGGCTGCGAGCGCATCTTTATCAGTCGGATGCGTGTCGAGGTACAGTGCAAGATCCCGCATTGCGAACTGGTGCGACTGCGCCTTACAGAGCAGCTCAGCCCTTCCCATCGAATCCAAAGACTGCAACCGCATCTCTGCCATTTTCAGTGCCTCCTTTCCCCATGCAAAACGGCTTCACGAGCGACGGGAATACGGTTCCTGCCTGCAATGCCTCGCCTGCACCGTAGGGTTCTTCCCATGTCTGATACGGCACATAAGCCATAGCGAGGGACATCTGTGCCGGAAAGACACCCTGCGGCGTTGCCGGAACGGTCATATCCTGAAGCATACCGGTTCTCCTTTCAGTAAATTGGATTCCGTACAGGGCGCTTGCCCTGCACTTCTACAGCATATGCAGCACCGGCGGATTTAGACACAATTATACAAAGCAGCGCACGGAACCCCCTGCTCCGTGCGCTCTGATTATATGTTACTTTGGTTTTGATTGCTGCGGTCAGATTCCTTTTTTGCACCTTTCTGAATTTTATTATAGTAATCCTCAAGCAGATCGCGGAACGGCCTTTCAGTTTTCAGTGACAGGAGGAACCGCGGCCTGCGATTTTGCAGGTGATAGTTGATCTCCTCCCGCAGAGCCTCAAGCCGTATGATGATCCGGTGTTCGTCGGCGTATTGACGCATTTTCCGCATGAGCTGTGCCGAATATGCAAAGTCGATCACCAGAATGCCGTAAAAGAATCCGATTGCAAAGGAAAATGCCAGATTCTGAGACAGCCAGATCAGGGCATCCCGGACAGACGGGTGAATAAAAAAATAGTACAGCGCACTGAGCAGGGTCCAGTACAGTGTGTACTGCGGACAGATAATGCCCTCAATGTTGCCAAAGCACTGCGAATAATCCCACAGCCGGATATGCTCAACGGTTATCATAATCTTTCCGACGGTGTATTCCAGCGCTGTGACGGCAATGCCCATGAGCACGAAAAGCAAGGCTTTGCGCGAGATTTCATTTGCAATATGAATCTGCTCCTCAAAGGATGCCAGAATATACAGAATGCACAGACTGAAGCCGTAGAGCGGCAGACAGGGACCGACCAGAAACCCCGGATTGACCCAGTGTTTCTGTGAAACAAACCGTCTGTAAAATACTTCCAGCACCCAGCCTGTCATGCTGCCGACCGAAAACAGAAATGTCAGGATCAGAAAATCGTTCATGTCCCGCCTCCTTCATTATACATCGCATTCTATAATGATATTGTACAGCAGGAAGCGGAAGCTGTCAATATGCAAATCAACGCATCTGCACAAAAGGATACAGCGTTGTCAGTCTGTTTGCAGCGGAACATACCCGCTCTGTTCGACGATCTGCTGTCCTTCGGGTGACAGGATGAATCCGATCAGCTTCCGGATGTTCTCATTGTGATTGGCAGCATTGTAGACCGCGTAGAAATTGCTGCTGACCGGATAGCTGCCGTCGGCGATATGCGCCGCATCCGGTGCAATGCCGTTGAGCGAGAGCATCTTCAAGCCGTCCGTGCCGGACAGACTGCCCGCATAGTAACGGAAAGAATAGCCGATTGCACGGCCGGAGAGTGCGCCGCGCAGGGAGCGCTTCATCGGAAGATCGCCCATAAAGCTCAGCATAGCCGTCTGGCTGCCGCTGCCTGCATTGCGCTGCACAGCGTCAATGTAAGTGTCATCGCCGCCGACCTCTGACCATTTGGTATACTTTCCGGAATAGATCCCGCGCACCTGCTCAACGGTCAGGTTATCAACGGGGTTCTGCGCATTGACCAGAAAAACAAATGCCTCCCTGCCGATCGGCACAAGCGTCAGCTCCGCGCCCTGTTCAGCGGCATAGGCAAGCTGTTCCTCCGAGGGCTTTGCGCAGAAGATCACATCGGCGGTCCCGTCTGCAAGTGCCTTGTATGCGCCGCGTGTGTTTGTGTACTGCACAGCGCTGTCGGGCGTAAAGCCGCTGCCGTCAAAGTGAACGCTGTCCGGCGGATAGACCGCATGTGCAAAGGCGGCGTACATCGGATAGAGCGCGGCGGCTCCGTCCAGCACCGGCAGATCGCCCGTGAGTGTCAGATCAGATTCCACCCGGACGATCTTTGATTCCGGATCAAACGGCAGATATGCAGACACTTCGACGGAGCTGCGCTTCATTTCATCGCTGTGCCGGTCGATATAACGCCGTGTAAATACATGATAGACTGCCAGATCAAACGCAGTAAATGCGAGTGTCAGAGCAGAGATCGCTGCAAGCTGTTTTATCAGTGTCATGTCCGTCACCCCTTGTTCATGATGTAGGTGAGCACCGAGCAGCCGCGGTACAGAAGAAATGTGTATACAGTCAGGGCGATGACGCTGAGGCAGCCAAGCACCGCAACAGCGATCATAATTCTGCGGAATAATGTGTCATTCATGTCGTTTCCTCACATATGCGCCGCTGCGAGCATAAGCAGGATCATCAGCGCGATGATTGCGGCAGCCATGATCCATGCGGCAGCGGCAGAGATGATCAGCATGGTCTTCCTGCTGCGGCATTGCTGTTCATTTTGTCTGTCACGCTTTCTGTAGCGGACGAAAGATATGCCCGCCCAGAGAAAAATGAGCACGGGAATCCCGAAGATCAGTCCGAGCGTCAGGATCTCACACACGGTTTCACGCATATGCGTCCCTCCTTATCAGGAAATACAATTATTATAACATATTGTGCGGAAAAGTGCAATGGGAGCGGGAAGAAAAAGTCTCAGAATGTAACGAACTGCTACTATGCAGGTGACAATCTCGCAGACGCGATTGACCGGGCAGTGGCGGCGAAAAACGATCTGATTTTTGCAGTCTCGCCCGCAATGCTGCCGGAAACGCTCCGCGCTGCCGTTGCGCATCCGGAGATCAGCTTCTTCAACTGCTGCATCGGCAAGCCGCATCCGATGGTGCGCGGCTATCACGGCAAGCTCTATGAAGCGGCATTCCTCACCGGCATTTTTGCCGCCGATACGCTGCTGCGGGAATATCCCGATGCGCCGCACCGGATCGGCAATCTCATCCGGTCGGCAGATGAAATGAGCGTTGCAACGGTCAATGCATTTGCTGTCGGCGCTTCGCTGATTAATCCGGACTGCCGGATTGCGATGGAGTCGGTCAGTCTGCGCAGTGAGGAGGACATCCGGAACCGGTGGCACGCGGAAAAGATCATGGTCGCCGCAGATATCGAATATCCGCCCATAGCAGACAGAGCGCATAAGCCCGGCATCTACAAATGGCTCGGAAGCAGCAGTGAGCGCATTGCTACGCCGTATTTCCATTGGGGCAGATACTATGAGCAGATCGTCCAGTCCATGCTGAGCGGCGCATGGCGCGCTTCGGAGCCGGTTGATGAGATGGCCTCCCGCTACTACTGGTTCGGCCTGTCAACCGGCGTTGTTGCGGTACACGCGCCGAAACTGCCGTATCAGACGAGAAAGCTGCTGGAATTCTTCCAGTCTGCGACCGTCTCCGGCGCAGCGGATCCGTTCTCCGGTGAGCTGCACGCACAGGATCGCATCATTCAGGCAGGGAACGGCGGTGCAGATCTTGCCAAGCAGACGCTCTCGACGCAGGATGTTGTGTCTATGAAATGGCTGAACGAAAAAATTGACGGTGATTTCGATATGCTGACCGCAAAATAAAAAACACGCCCGCAGATTTATTATTGCAGATTTATTATAATTATGACGACTGCGATAACGCTCCCTGATTTATGCCGGTACTCATATAGAAATTTTGCCCCGAAGTGTTTCCCAAAAGCGCTTTGGGGCATTGTGTTTATTTATATTGCTAAGATAAATCAGAATTTATCATATGATTTCAGCTTTATGATCTTGATTATATGTCCGAATGTTTATTTTAACTGGGCGCGGGGCGCGAATGCG
>CAMNJD010000173.1 GCA_946540705.1 uncultured Ruminococcus sp.
TTTCCGAGCCATACCGGTATGCCTGCAAAGCCGCTTCGGATGACACTCGGTTCTCTTTTGATCCAGAAGCAATATCACTATCCCGATGATGAATTAGTCGAACAGATCAGAGAAAACCCGTACTATCATTATTTCATCGGTCTGCCCGGTTACGAGGACAAGATCCCATTTGTACCGTCGCTGCTTGTTGGATTAGAAAGCGTCTCTCTGAAGATGTGCTGAATGAGATCAATGAAATAATCATCGAATACAATGCACAGAAAAACAATCGTTCTGATGATGACGATCATGATGGGGTACCAATACTTCTGATCATTATGGTAAAACAGATGCATCTGAAAATGCAGGAACACTGATCCTTGATGCAACCTGTGCACCGCAGCAGATCAAGTATTCGCAGGATTTTGAACTGCAGAATGAAGCACCCGAAAAGCTGGAAGATATGATCTGCCGGATTAGTGAGGAATCGACCCCAGCGGTTGCCATCCACGCATAATGAAACACTACTTCAGAGCCAGCTTGTCAACATATTTTCGCAGGATCAATTGTGCATCTGCGGCAGTGACTTCGCCGTCACCGTCCATATCCGATATTGCATTATTCACTTCGTCTTTTGATTTACTGGCCTTCGCTAAACTGTTCACATATGCCTTCAGTGCCATCTGCGCATCAACCGCGTCAAATGCAACACCGTCGCCGTTTGTATCACCTTTTTGAATCTTTGTTTCATAGGTCCCGTTATCATCCTGATCCACATAGAATTCCAGTTCACCGGTTTCATCCTGATATTTGAACAGCACTTTAGAGAATGCAATCTGTACATCTTCTGTTTGTAAACTGCGAACCTGTGCATTCGGATCCAGCAGCAATTTTTCGGATTCACCGGCATTCAGAAAAATTTTTCCCCAGATTCGGTCCTGATCCGTAATCAACTCCAGACCGTCTGTTCTGGAATGTAATTCTATAGCTGCATTTCCCTGCAGCAGCTCATACGAAATGAAGATGAAATTATTAAGCTGTTCCGAATAGGAGGACTCATTATAATCCAAGCGCATATATATCCATCCTCTGGATTCTTCACTGTTGTTTTGAAGCACAACACGGTCACGGCTTAATATCACATAACTGTCAGGGGCATTTCTGCTATTTGCCGCGCTCATTTCGCCCCTCGCCAGATAACAGTCTGACGTCATAACAAGATCAGCATTACGCGCCGGGGATATTACCGCTTTTATTATTTCGCCGTCTGTATAGTGAGAGATGCCTGTCCCGTTTTGAATGCATCCATCGGTCAGATCATTTTTATTCAGCGTATGCGAAGTGCCGTCAGACTGATAGATTTGTACTTCTTTTGGGAGATCACCGTATAGGGTGATACAGATATTGTCCAGATTTTCAAACACAGACGGTGCATTGACCGCATTCAGCGGCGCATGATAAAGCAGTACTTCAGGGTCATCAATGGTCATGGTGATCTGCCCTTCGTTTTCCGAACTGGTGTCATAAACCGGAATATAAAACGTATTCGTTTCCGAGTTGATATAAATGCAGGCTCTCGTGGAAAAAGGCATTGCCGAGCCGTCATTGTTTTTTGCATTTGAGTCACTGACTAAAATGCATTTGTCATAATGCTTTTCATGAAACGTCCAACTGCCGTTTGCAACACCCAGACCGGTTACAGCATGTGCTCCGGCAAGCGGCGGCGAGACCTTGAAAGCGACAAAAAAGTATTTTCCCTCAGCAGTACATTTTTCTGCGGTACGGAGCAATTCCGCAACGCGCTCCTCCTCTGTTGTATTTTGCAGATGAGAATACAGATAGATTTCTACAGCTGTATAACACTGTGCGACTGCAAAGCGTCCGAGCAAATACGCTGTCTGATCGTTCAGGGAAACATCGTGTAGATTCACGGCTCCCTCCTGCATTTCACTCGGCATGAGATATCCGTTATGTGAAAGTACTGTTGCACCGGAAATGCCATAGCAAAAACCGCCCAAAAATAAAGATGCAAAGCCCAAGCACTTACCGCCCCAGATATCAATATCTGAGAGTTCCTGAAGTGCATCTTTCTGTATTCGCTGCAATACGGATTCGCTGTCATCTAAAATATTGCCAAGCGTTTGGGCATTTTGATTAGAAAACGGAAATGTATCTGTTAATACACCAAGTTCTTCTGCATATTGCTTCAGTTCCTCATCATTTGTTATCGTCCGAAGCGTAGCGGTTGTTTCTTCATTCTCGCTGTCTGCATCATAAAGAGCGGCAATCTGTTCCTGCAGCACCCGCTCTCTGACAGCAGCTTCGAGCGCATCGTAGTGTTGTTCCATTGAGAAAAAGGTGTCTGAAACGACACATTTTTCTTCTGTATACTCGACTGATTCATTTGGTAAAACTGATTCAGCGGATACACCGACTACAGCAAATGCGAAAGATAATTGCGATAAAAGGACTGAAAGCACAGCAGCTACAGCAAAGCTGCGATTAAAAAAATTGCGCTTTGTCTGCGGTGCATTAAAGATCATAGTAGGTTCCCCATTCATAACCTGGCGTAGTATATGGGACCATGCTTAGACTACATACATAGTATTGCAGTAATTGAGACGCATCAGAATATAGACTATTATTCGGATCATAAATAACAAAAAGATCATTGTTTCCATCAGCAGATCTAGCCGTAACCCAAATGTGCGTAGAAGGATTATACAGTGTTACACCTGGAAGCAAGTCCGAAAGATGAGCTGAATAATCGGAACGCAAAACAATTGGATAATCAAATTGATTCCATCCGTTCTCCTTTGCAATACCTATGGAATGTGCAATACGCTGTGCATCACTGGCATCTACCATGTCATCTGCATTCATATCACCAATCAAGATCCTATCTGTGACGCGGGGCTGATAATTGCTCAGATTCATTTTTGTGGCAGCTGAGAGTACTGCTTGATTCTTATATAGATCAATCTCGGATAATGTTACCTGTGCCGGCATAGATTTACAATAAACTGTAAAGAGTGTTCCATTATGTGTATCAGCCTCTGCCGATACACCAGCAACAAATATAGTATTGTCATTTTGTGCAGCTGCAAATTCGGATTGACCGCAGCTTTCAATCACAACATATCCATACTTATTAGTAATTACATCAGTACCGACAACTGTTATTTGATATTCGGAAGCGATCATACCTTCATTCGCTTCGATATTGACAGAAATTGCAGTTGAACCCGCAGCAATTACGCTTCCGTCTGGGGCTATAAAGGATTCAGTAACAGTATCGACAGAATACGATACAATGTTCTTGGTTTCGACTGCATTGCTGCAGATACTTAAGTTGGATGCAGCAATTAATACTGCAGTAGCAACGGTAAACATTTTTCTCTTAAACATAAATACCATCCTTTCGATCGTCCGAAATCTCAAATCATGTAAAGCAAGTAAACCGGCTGAAACTACTCATTTTACCGCTTCCTCAAACAAAAACCTGACGATTACTGTAAAAGATATTGTTTCAGCAATGTGAGATCAGCGGCATTCACTTTCCTGTCGCTGGAAAGATCGGCGAGTATTAACTGGCTGTCTGTGAGCGTCGTCTGTGTTGTCAGATATTTGCACAGCAGAACGGCATCCGCAGCGGAAACCATACCGTCACAGTTGAGATCGCCTTTCTGATAGTGCAGTTCAAACGGATACGGATACGCATTCAGCACATCAAGGTCATTGCAAACCGTGATGATTCCTGCGGTGTTTCCGCTTTCTCCCTCCGCAACATGCACGCCGTATTGCGG
>CAMNJD010000174.1 GCA_946540705.1 uncultured Ruminococcus sp.
AGCGCTGTCCTCCCCGACAATGGATATTGACGGAAAGAATATCACACCGCAGAATATGACATTGACAGTCCGGAATGTGGATTTTTCGTATGATACAAAAAAGATCATTGATGATGTATCATTTGATATTCCGGAAAAAACAACGGCTGCATTTGTCGGGCCGTCCGGCGGCGGAAAAACAACGGTTACACAGCTTTTGGCACGGTTCTGGGATATTGACAAGGGGCAGATTCTCCTCGGCGGAACGGATATCCGCGAATACAGCTATGACAGCCTGATGCAGAATTTTGCATTTGTGTTTCAGAATGTCTATCTGTTCAATGATACGATCGAGAACAATATCCGCTTCGGAAAGCCGGATGCAAGCAGAGATGATGTTATCAAAGCAGCAAAGGCCGCCTGCTGCCATGAATTCATCACAGCGCTGCCAAACGGATATGATACAGTGATCGGCGAAGGCGGAGCCAGTCTGTCTGGCGGTGAGCGTCAGCGCATTTCCATTGCAAGGGCGATTATGAAAAATGCACCGATCATTATTCTGGACGAAGCGACTGCCAATGTTGATCCGGAAAATGAAAATCTTCTGATGCAGGCAGTCGCATCACTGACGAAAGAAAAGACGGTCATTATGATCGCACACCGGCTGAAAACTGTGGGAAATGCAAATCAGATCTTCGTGATTGACCGCGGAAAAATTGTGCAGCACGGTAAACATCACGAGTTGATGAATGAGGACGGGATTTACAGACGCTTCATCGGTGAAAGAAAGGCAGCGGCAGGCTGGAAAATTGGCAGCGGTGCCTAATATCGCATATATTAATAACCGCCTGTATCAATCATAGCAACTCGTCCTTTCAGTAAAATATCGTGTTTCCAAACTAATATAGCTTGCTGCATCGTTCTTTACAATGTTTCCGAAAAATCCTCTTTATTACAACTATTCTAATCCGGCTAGTTTTCGGGAACGGGAATATATTCTTTCTCTGTGCAAATCTACAAAATATTTCAAGATGTTTTCAAGAGTTAAAAAGTGGAAAAGTCGAAAAAGCTAGCTGATTTGCCAACTTTTCGCTGGAAATGATACCGTTCATGAATTGTATGACGGAAAAGCGATGGATAATAGTGCTTTACAAGCAGGGCATAAGTATGCTATAATTCAAAATAACAGCATACCGGATTTGGCATTGTCGCCGCTATATCAGTGATTCGCAAAGGAGGGCATATATGGTTCAGTTTATCAACAGAGGTGCTGTGATTACAGTACCGGATATACTCCGCCCCGGAGAATATATGCAGTTTCGGAATCCTGAATGGGACGAGATGCCGGAAATCATTTCATTCACCGAATTTCTGCGCTGGAATTATACTGTGGAATATGGCAGTTTTCTCCGAAATGCCCATTCCTTTGGGCAACTTCCTCTGTGCTACGGTATTCCGGATACTGCCGAAATCGAGAATGTAACGATTGTTGACGCTGAATATGACCGGATTGACTGCTTTTCGGTTCACATGAATGTCATCTGTGAAGTGGTCTTTGCGCATGGCGACAGTATTCTGAATCAGCGCTATCTTGTTCATGGCATCTACCGTCAAAACGATGCTTCGGATTTCTTTCTGGACGTTGAACGATATGACGGTCAGTATATCCGCTGCCGCCGTCGAATGGATAAGTATCTGGTTCCTGTGCTTCGTAAGTGGGAATATGATCGGATTGCGCAGCAGATTATGGAAACATACTATCCTGATGCTTTGAAAGCATCCTGTATAGTTGACGGTTTCTGTCTTGCCAAAGCAATGGGTTATCAGGTGCAGTATGCCCGTTTGTCCCGGAACAACAGCGTGAAATCAAAGATCATTCCCGATCACAGAACAGTTACCGTATACGACAAACAAGGAGAAAAACAGCAGCTTGATGTCGGGGACAGAACGATTCTCGTAGATGAATCACTGAAAGGAAAAGACGATGAGCATAATGCAATCATCCATGAATGCGTCCATGCTTATCTGCACAATCTGTTCTATGAGCTGCAAAGCTATTATCGCCGGATCATCGGCAGGAATGCACCGGAATTTTCTGATTACTTCTATTCAACTGTGCAAAAGCGCTGCCTGCATTGGATGGAAACACAGGCGAATACCATTGCACGGCATATTCAGATGCCAAAGGATGATGTCATTGACGCCGTCATTGACTATCTCGGAAATATTGCCGGTGAACCGGATTGGAATGATTACAGAAATCTGATTGACCATATCAAACGGAAATTCGGCGTGTCCAGATATGCTGCGAAAAAGCGTATTTATGAACTTGGATGGAAAGAAGTCCGCGGTGTTTATGTGTATAATGTATCGCATTATGTCGATGATTATGATGTGGATGACAGTATCTCTGACGATCACACCTACACGCTGTCTCTGCGGCATATCTCCGAAATATACGGCGAATCCGAAGAATTTGCCGCAATCATCCATTCTCGCAGATTCGTCTATCTGGACGGTCATGTTGTGCGAAACAATGACCGTTTTATCAGCAGACAGAACGGCATTGCATTCCGACTGACGGAATATGCGCGGCATAACATGGCGGAAAGCTGCTTGCTTTTCAAGCGAGTATACAGTGAATTCGATTATTCCTTCACCTACGGCGAGCTGCATAAGGACGAGCTGACACCGATCACACCGGAAAGCCGGGAATTGACAGACGAGAGCAGAAAAAAGCTGCGTATGGCAATCTATGAAATCATGGATGAAAGCGGAAAACTAGAAGAAACTCCGACCGTATCCCCTTTCGGGCAGGCGGTAATTTTTCACATGAAGCGCTGCGGGTTGACCGAAGATCAGGTTGCAGACCGAAGCGGCATGGGCGTTGATACGGTTGCAAAAATGCGGAAAGGGAAAAAGGTTAAACTTGAAACCGTCCTGGCATTTTGCGTTGCTTTGGAGCTGGAAGAAGCCTTCCGTATTGACCTGATGCAGAAAGCGGACGTTCACTTTAATCCGCAGAATCCGGCGCATAAAATGTATATGACGATTCTCGACTTGCTGCCGCACGCGAATGTGTTTCAGATCAATCAATTTCTCAGAGACGAAGGCTTTACGCCGTGGACGCAGGAACGTGAGCAGAAAAAGAGATATGCAAAAGCAATCTGATTTTTCGCAACAGACTGAAAAGCAGCAATCACAATACGCATACCTGTCAAATTGAAAGAATCACGCAATAACGCAAAAGCCCGCTGAATCGTGCAGTCAGCGGGCTTTGTTCTGTTCTTTATTATCTTTTTTGTTATTCTGCAAGGAAAGCCCCGAATAAAAATCGGGGCATTTTCGCGTTTTGTAACAGCTTAGAAACAGATTATCTATAATATATCCATATAATTTGTGCATGGTGCTTTGCGAAAATGTGCTGCACGATACGAAAATATTATTACTGCACAAAAAACAGCCCCGATTTTTTATCTATGTTTTTCCGAAATATTATATGCTATGATAAAGTCACGGTCAGGGAAACAAACTGACCGAAAAACGAATATCAGCCCAGAGTGTACATAGAGGGCAAAGGATATTTCATACAGCAAACGGCACCGGCAAGGTGTCGGTACTGAACTGCTGTTATGTGGGATAGCCTGCGTTCTGTGTGCGCTCTATTTTTGGCTTCCCGTATCCTTGTCTCTCGGAAAGGGGAAGCGTATGCGTAGTATCAATGCGCTACGGCCTCCATAGCGTAGATGTTGCAAGCATGACGAAACATCAATGATATTATGGAGGTTCAAAATGGAAGCGATCTACAAAATCTATGATCTGAGAAAGTATTATCCCGATTTCATCGGAGCAAATCCGATTGCCATCGTCAGTAATCTGCCGGAGGCAGAACTGTTGCTGAAATGTCCTGAATTGCAGCAGAGAGTTCCATTTGTTTATTTCGACAGAGAGAAATGGAAAGCGTTCAGAAAAGCGCAGATTATCTATTGCAAAAACAATGATAAATTTCGCAAGAGAATGCAATTTCTCGAAGAAAATTATGGATACGAAGAAGGTGTATCGGAATTAGCTGCTGCTGATCTCGATGATGAAGATACCTTGGACATTATTATTAAACGCATTTCGGTTGAGCATTTACGAGAAGTGCTTAATATGATTCCAGAAACTCAGTCCAGAAGGATTCTGCTATACTACTCTGGATATACATATGCGGAAATTGCCCAGACAGAAAATGTTTCTTTTCAGGTTGTTCATCGCTCTATAAAAAAGGCTATGAAAAATATTATTAGAAATTTCTGAAAAGGGGGGTGAAAAAAGTGGCCTCTCATTCCATAATAAGTGAAGGGGCTAATCAGAAGCCTGTTCGAGCACCTTGAAAAATGAATAGCAGCACACAGAGAACTTTTAGTCTGCGGTCGGGGGAACCTTGACAGCCACGGAATCCATACGCGATGACTACGCACAGCGCGTGAGAGCGATCAATATGGCGATTCGAGATCGGAGCAGCGTCCGAGGGCAATGAAACGCAGACGATCATGATACTTCTTCCGAGAGGGAGCCCCTCATGTGATCCATGAGTTTGGGAGCTTAGTGCTATGCTGATTGGTTCGCTGCCAATCGACCTGTGTGCTCCGTGCTGTGACGGGATGGGATAAATATCACGGCAGAAATCTGAATGCGGCGGCTATCTATATATAGTATGCCGCCGCAGAAAGGAGAAATCAAATGGATCATGAGATTCAGTTGTTTCATAACGATGAATTCGGTGAGGTACGAACCGTTATCATTGACGGCGAGCCGTGGTTTGTTGGAAAAGACGTAGCAATCATTCTTGGATATACAAACCCGTTGAAAGCTATCCGCGACCATGTGTATGAGGAAGATAAAGGGGTGAACGAAATGTTCACCCCCGGAGAAAAACAGCGTATTACCGTGATAAATGAATCTGGTGTTTACAGTCTCATTCTTTCAAGTACAATGCCAAACGCCAGAGCATTCAAGCATTGGGTCACTTCTGAAATACTTCCGGCAATCCGCAAGACGGGCAGATATGGCGAGGATGATGCAGCCTACCTGATCAAAAAGTATTTCCCGATTATATCCGATACGCAGAGGGTGTTCCTGCAAAACGCTCTGACGCAGATCGAAACGATGGGAGCGCTTATTAAAGAGAATCAGCCGAAGGTCGAATTTGCCGATCAGGTTGCGGACAGCAGTACTTTGATCGACATGAACGCCCTTGCAAAGCTCGCAGAACACAACGGATTCCCGATCGGGCGAAACCGGCTGTTCAAGTGGCTGCGGTTCAAGCGTATTCTCATGCCGAGCAATATTCCGTATCAGGAGTATATCGAGCGCGGCTTTTTGAAATCCGCGAATGTACCTACACTGTTCACGGCGAAACGCGGCTTTCCTATAAAACGCTAGTAACCGGAAAGGGACAAATCTATATCATCACAAAACTCCGAAAAGAGTATCTCGATGATGTGATCCCCTCCGAAGTCTGATGCTTGGTGGTGCAGCACTGAAAACTGTGGCGCTGCACTACACTATATAGATAGGCGGTGCCATGAAGAAAAACGCGAAAAATCGAAAATGGGTTTATCACGGAAAGCGCATTGAGCGCGTTCCGGACCTTCTCCGTACTATTCCCGTCAGATGCAGACGCTGTGTCTGGCGCAGCAACAAGTACGTTGCTTTCTGCGAGAGAGTAGTGTGTATTTACGATAGGAAGTGATCAATATGAGCACGGCAAAGAAGCGAACAAAATCAATATCGGTTTCAGTTATCATCTGGAGCAATATTACACGGCAGCAGTATTTGCTTGGATTAACCGACAAAGACCTCTGCGAGATTCTTAGTATCACACCAAGAACATTATATAATTATCGTCAGGACCCTTCCGCCCTCACCATGAAACAGTTACAGCTTGTGCTTGACAAAATGGGCGTTGAAATGGAAGCGCTGCTGCTTGCTTAGACAGTAGTCCCGGCAATACGTCGAATACAGACATAGCTCAAAGACTTGTATTAGCTTTAAATCACAAAAGTGAGAAAAGCCCCTTTACAAATTAGATGAAAAGGTATATACTATCAGAGAGGGCTGTAGTGTATGCCTTGAAAAAAGGAGTATACTATGGCAACTGCAAAAAAGACACCTTCCGGCAATTGGAGGGTACAGATTTTTCTTGGCAAAGACAAGGATGGAACCAAGAGAAAGAAATCCATTACAGCACCGACCAAACGTGAAGCTGAACGGCTGGCAATGGAATATCTCATGTCCAACGGACTGGCGGAGGTTGATCCGAGCAAGTTTACTGTGAGACAGGCCGTTCGCGGTTACATTGATCTGAAACGGAATGTTTTGTCGCCTTCTACAATCTACGGGTATGAGAACATTCTCAATAATCGCTTGCAGAGCGTCATGTCACTTGACATTCATGAGTTAGACAGTATCACAATGCAAAAAGCAATCAATGAGGACGCTCTCACGAAGGGGTCAAAGTCAATTCGTGAAGCTAAAAATCTGATTGTTACCGCTGTGAGAATGTATGACGTTAATCTCAATCTGAAAGTCACTTTACCTCCGAAGCAGCCGGTTATCAAGAAACTGCCTTCTGCGGAACAGGTAATCCGTATGATTCGCGGAACCGATATTGAGCTGCCTTGTATGCTTTCGATGTGGCTGTCCCTGAGAATCAGTGAGGTTCGCGGTTTGCAGTTCGGTGATATTAAAGATGGTGTGATGACGGTTCAGCGCAGCAAACTCAGTTTGGCGAATAAAGATGTTGTCCGCAATGTCAATAAGACCTACAGTTCAACGCGGCAGCTCGTTGTTCCCCCGTACATCATGGAGCTGATTAACGCTGTTCCGCATCAGTCTGAGGAAGACTTCATTGTGCCGATGAATTATCAGGTTATCAAATACCATCTCGACAAGTTGACTGTTGAACACGGCTATACATTGACCCTGCATGATCTGCGGCACTTAAACGCCTCGATTATGCTGATGCTCGGTGTACCTGACAAGTATGCGATGGAACGCGGAGGCTGGTCTACAAACGCGACACTGAAAGCTGTTTATCAGCATACCTTCTCGGAAGAACGCCGGCATGTGGACGAAAAGATTGATGGATTCTTTGAGGGTTTATTGGGGGTTTCAGCACCTCGCTGAAATGAATCCGATATGACCGGTTCCCACAAGTTCCCATTTCACTGGTTCTCACGATTCATAATCACGCAGATACGACCATTTCACTATGTACGAGGGTGTTCGAATCCCTCTCTTTCCGCTTTTGTGAAATGTCCTAGATACGACGAAAATCGCGTGTCTAGGACATTTTTCTTTTCTTTGTTTTGAAATCAAAATGTCTTTTCGGAGGCAAAAGTTCACATCGTATGCACTATTTTCAAGCCAATCGCACACGAAACGGCACAGAGAGGGTCTAAAATATGGCTGAAAACTGCCTGCTGCAGCCACAGCAGGCAGTTCAACTATATCATTCTTCCGGTTCATTCAGCGCATCCCGCTCAAAGTCAGGAGCGAATAGGGGACTGTAGAATTTGCGGTACATTCGCAATGCTGTAATTAGCACTGGACAGCTATTTCGTTTGGAAACAGGGATGGGGTCAGGAATCGAAAAAAATATAATCCGTCAGAAGAAACTACTTGACAAACAAATGATTTTGTGATATACTGTATGCGGTTAGCAGAAGATAACTGCATAAGAGCGGATTTGCTTCGATCTTATGTTTTGAATCGAAGTTAGCTAAATCTAACACGAGGAGAATCCGAATGAAAAAACTTGCGATCATTCCGGCTGCGATCATCGCAGTCACCGCCGCAGCACCGCTGAACGTATCCGCGGAGGAAACAGTGCTTTACGGCACCATGAACATCCCGTATACCGATTTCTATGCGTCTGAAACAGGAGATTCAGCCGGTGAAGTTGACGCTGTGACATCTGCAACCAAGAACAAGGCGCTGAAAAACGGCGAGGGTGAGCTGTTTGAGGGCTCGTATAACAACGGTACAGACACGATCCTCGGCGTTGTATATCCGGTTGCAATCTCGCAGGCGGACCTTGATGCGCTCGGCACAAACAACTATGGATTTACTGCGTTGGAAAGCAAACCGGAAGCATACAAAAATGTGACCGTAGCAGACGGGAAAGCGAGCTTTTCTGCGGTGCAGGATGCCGCACCGGAAACTGCAAATCTCGGTGTCAGACTGTCTACAGAAACGCCGTGGGGCGATTATCTCATTGAACTGACCGATCAGCCGGAGGGCTTTGATACGAAGTACCGCGGCGCAATCCTGAAAACCGCAGACGGCAAAGCATATGCCATGCGTCATGAGCAGAACATCTGGCGCGGAGAGATCGCATGGTCTTCCGGTATCAAAACCAGCGAACCCCACGGCAATCAGCTCGATTACAGAATGTATGAGGGACTGATGGGCAGCACGGTCAAAGAGATCGTTCTGATTACGAAAGCGGGCTATGTCACAGTCAGCACAGATACCTATATCCCCCTGAAATTTACAAATACGCTGACAGTGAACAATGCTGATGCCGGAACCGGCAGCACAACATTTACCGCGGAGGGGATTCCGGCGGATTATCAGCAGAAATACGCAGTCGCGGAAGGCTTTTCTGTTACGGACGGCACGATCAGCTACACAGATGCAATGCCCGGCAGTTATAAGCTGACAGTTTCAGATAACAGCGGGAAATATGCCGACATCAGCGCTTCCTTTATACTGGAGACGGATGCACTGCCGGTACAGTTCATGGACGGTAAGCTCGTAAAGGCAGATACCGCGACAGAAGCTGAAGCTGAGAATTTCCTGAAGAATCTTGCGAATGTGAAAGTCGGTGAAACTGCATATAACGCATCCGGCAAAGGCGCGGTCAAGATTTTTGATGAGAACGGCGCAATCAATTTTGATGCAGAGTCCCGAAACGGCAGAGTTTTCGCAGACGGTGCAAACGGCACTTACATGCTGACCGTCACCGCGACCGGCTACCGCAATCCGCTGACAATTCAGACTGCGGGCCAAACGGTTGAAACAACGACATCCGCTCAGACTGACGCACAAGTGACTACCACAACAAATTCGTCAAACAAGAACAACAACGCTTCAAATTCAGCGTCCGGCAGCGGCAATTCCGCACCGAAAACCGGTGACGCAGGCATCGGCGTATTTGCTGCTTTGGCATCGGCTGCTGCTGCGGCTGCCGCCCTG
>CAMNJD010000175.1 GCA_946540705.1 uncultured Ruminococcus sp.
TTGGGGCTTGGGGAAAGTACCCCGTAGGGCTGCTTTCCCCATTCAAAATAGCATCGCGAAGCGATACCTTATTCTATTTAACCGTTCTAAGCCACCTTTTTTGTGCGAAAATCCACCCAAATCTTTATTAGCCCCAAAAGAGTAAGGCAATTACGCGGCGCAAATATGGATATTGATTTGACAAGTGACAGGTCGGATATTGACTGGGCACAGACTGCCTGTCCATGGAACGAAGCAGAAAATACGAAAGAGCATAAATGTGCCGTTAAGAACACCTCCATTTGCAGATACTTTTGCGGGCTTCAATATCTGGATACTGTTCTTTGCAGTTATCCTTCTGAAAATACTGATGTGTTATCAGACAATAACGCAGAATGAAAAACGGGAGATGAACCGGAGGCGGGTTTTACCCGCGGAGGATTTGTTATGATGATGATTGTTGACCGCTTTGAAGCGGATTACGCTGTGCTGGAGATCGAAAGCGACTCCGGTGAGCTGCTTTATAAGAATCTGCCGCTTGACTGGCTGCCGGATGACATCGCAGAGGGCGATGTCCTGCGCAAGGGCGCTTCGGGGTATGTCATCGACCGCGCAGAGACCGACAGGCGCCGCATGTCAGCAAATGCAAAAATGCAGGCGCTTTTGAGCCGGGAGCATGTCTGATATGACCTATGACCTGCTGATCGCGGGCGGCGGCGCGGCGGGCTGCTTTGCGGCGGCGCGTGCCGCAGGGAACGGCCTGCGGGTGCTGGTGCTGGACGGCAATGACCGCCTGATGCACAAGCTCTCGATCACCGGAAAGGGTCGCTGCAACCTCACAAATGCCTGTGACCTCGATACGCTGATGCGGAATATCCCGCGCAATCCGCGGTTTCTGTATTCGGCATTCTCGCGCTGCATGCCCGCAGACGTCATGGCCTATTTTGAGGGGCTGGGCGTGCCGCTGAAAACCGAGCGCGGCCGGAGAGTGTTTCCGGTCAGCGACAAGGCCGGAGATGTGGTGCAGGCATTGATGCGGGAAATGTGCTCCAATGATGTGGAAATACAGATGAATACCACGGTCAGGCGCCTGCTGATTCAGGACGGGCGCTGCACCGGCGTGCAGACCGCGGACGGCACGGAATACCGTGCAAAGGCAGTGCTGCTCGCAACGGGCGGCATGAGCTACCCCCGCACCGGCTCGAAGGGCGGCGGCTACCGGCTCGCAGAGCAGGCGGGACATACCGTGACACCGCGGCAGCCCTCGCTGATCCCGCTGGAAACGGCGGAGAAAGATGCCGCGGAAATGCAGGGACTCTCGCTGAAAAATGTCACACTGACCGTGAAAAACGGCAAAAAGACCGTGTTCTCCGAGCTGGGGGAGATGCTGTTTACGCATTTCGGGCTGTCCGGGCCGCTGGTGCTCTCGGCAAGCTGTCTCATGGACGCCGAAAAGATCGCAGACTACCTGCTCAGCATTGACTTAAAGCCCGCGCTTTCGCCGGAGCAGCTCGATCAGCGGCTCCTGCGCGACTTCGCCGATGTGCCGAACCGCGCCGTGAGCAATGTGCTGAAATCGCTGCTGCCTGCGTCGATGATCCCGGTGATGTGCAGGCGCGCCGGACTGGACGGTGATACCAAAGCAAACAGCGTGACGAAGGAGCAGCGCAGAGCACTGTGCAGCGCCGTGAAATCCCTGACCTATCATGTGACCGCGAAGCGCCCGATCGCGGAGGCGATCATTACAAGGGGCGGCGTGTCCGTGCGGGAGGTCAATCCCAATACGATGGAATCCAAAAAGCTGGAGGGGCTGTATTTTGCGGGGGAACTGCTCGATACCGATGCCTTTACCGGCGGCTATAATCTCCAGATTGCCTTTGCGACTGCCGATGCGGCGGTGCGGGCGGTCAGCGAAAGGATGAACGCTTAAACTTTATGCTCGATCGAATTATCATCCGCGGTGCGCGGGAGCACAACCTCAAGAATGTCAGCCTCGAGATTCCGAGAGACAAGCTGGTCGTCTTTACCGGACTGTCCGGCTCGGGCAAATCGTCGCTGGCCTTTGACACGATCTATGCGGACGGACAGCGGCGGTATATGGAATCGCTGTCCTCCTATGCGAGAATGTTCCTCGGACAGATGGAAAAGCCCGATGTAGACAGCATCGAGGGGCTCTCGCCGGCAATCTCCATTGACCAGAAAACGACCTCAAAGAATCCCCGCTCTACGGTCGGCACCGTGACGGAGATCTACGATTATCTGCGTCTGCTCTATGCGCGCATCGGCATTCCGCACTGCCCGGTTTGCGGCAGAGAGATTTTGCAGCAGACGGTCGATCAGATCGCGGACAGGATCCTCGAAATGCCGGAGGGAACAAAGATCCAGCTTTTGGCACCGATCGTCCGCGGACGCAAGGGTGAATACGCCAAGGAGCTGGAGAGCGCGAAAAAGGCCGGATTTGTCCGCGTGCGCGTGGACGGCATCATCTATGATCTCTCCGAGAAGATTAAGATGAACAAGAACCAGAAGCACAGTATTGAGATCGTGGTCGACCGTCTTGTCGTCAAGGAGAGCATCCGCTCGCGCCTCAGCGACAGCCTCGAAACCACGACCCGCC
>CAMNJD010000176.1 GCA_946540705.1 uncultured Ruminococcus sp.
ATCGGATCAGGCATCCGGACAGGCGTCAGGGAATGGCAGCCAGCCCGCCGACCTCTCGGATTTTTACCGCGGCCTGCCGTTTTCGCTGACCCATGCCCAGCAGCATGCGATCGACGTGATCTGCCGGGATCTTTGCGCCGATAAGCCGATGAACCGGCTGCTTCAGGGCGATGTCGGCAGCGGAAAAACGGCTGTTGCTGCCGCTGCTGCTGCTTTTGCCGCAAAAAACGGGGTGCAGACCGTTCTGATGGCGCCGACGGAGATCCTCGCGCATCAGCATTTGCAGACAATGACTGAATTCCTTGCGCCGATCGGCATTCAGCCCGTGCTGCTGACCGGTTCGACCAAAGCGAAGGAAAAGCGTGAGCTCCGCAGACAGATCGCGGACGGCACGGCCAAGGTCATCATCGGCACGCATGCGGTCATTCAGAAGGATGTTGATTTTGCGGCGCTCGGTCTGGTCATCACGGATGAACAGCACCGGTTCGGTGTCGCACAGCGCGCCGCGCTCGCCGAAAAGGGCGGTTTTCCGCACAAGCTCGTCATGTCTGCAACGCCGATCCCGCGCACCCTCGCGCTCATCATCTACGGCGACCTCGATATCACGATCCTCGATGAAATGCCGAAGGGCAGACTGCCGATCAAGACCTTTGCCGTCACCGGAGGCTACCGTGAGCGTGCATACGGGTTTATCCGGGAGCATCTGGACGCAGGGGAGCAGGCGTATCTGGTCTGCGCGATGATCGAGGAATCGGATGCGCTCGAAAATGTGCAGGCGGCGGAGACTTATGCAGAAACGCTGAAAAGCGGCGCGTTTTCGGAGTACCGCGTCGGGCTGCTGCACGGAAAAATGAAGGCGCAGGAGAAGGACGCGGTCATGGCCGCGATGAAGGCGCACGAGCTCGATCTGCTCGTCTGCACGACCGTTGTCGAGGTCGGTGTTGATGTGCCGAACGCAACGCTGATCCTGATTGAAAACGCCGACCGCTTCGGCCTTGCACAGCTTCATCAGCTTCGCGGGCGCGTCGGCAGAGGACAGGTGCAGAGCTACTGCATCCTCGTAACGGACAGCCGGCGGGAGGATGCACGCGAGCGCCTGAAGGTCATGAGCCGCACAGTCAACGGCTTCGCCATCGCGGAGGAGGATCTGAAGCTGCGCGGCCCGGGAGATTTCTTCGGCCACGCACAGCACGGCATGCCGCCGCTGATGCAGGCAGCCTTTTGCAGCAATATGCCGCTGGTGTCGGAGACACAGATGGCCGCGAAGTCTCTGCTGGAGCAGGATCCGGAGCTGCGGTCGCCCGCCTTGCAGCCGCTTCGGACGGCAGTGCTTCAATTATTTGAACGGAACGGCGAAAACGGGCTGAACTGACATTCTGGTTCAACCCGTCACACGAAAATATATGAAATATGCCGAAACTGGACTTTTTTTCAAAAACCTCTTGACATTTTATGCCGTATCGTGTATAATAACATAGTCGCCTGACGGAAGCGAGATACTTCAAAGGGCGGAAGAAACAAATGGCCTGGTAGTTCAGTTGGTTTAGAACGCCGCCCTGTCACGGCGGAGGTCGTGGGTTCGAGTCCCATCCAGGTCGTATGCCTCTTTAGCTCAGTTGGTAGAGCAGGGGACTGAAAATCCCCGTGTCGTTGGTTCGATTCCGACAGGAGGCATTATGCGGATTTAGCTCATCTGGTAGAGCGCCACCTTGCCAAGGTGGAGGTAGCGGGTTCGAGCCCCGTAATCCGCTTTCTGCGTTCTGGAAATATCCTTAACGCGACTGAAATCCCCGGACGTGCCTGTCCGGGGATTTTCTATTTTTATCCGGAGCTGTTCCGCGCCGAAGGGAGACCCGAAAAAAGCCCGGAGGGACGCACCTCCGGGCTTCGGTTCATGACACTGTGCGGAAGAACGGCTTTGTGCCCGCCTGCGAGATCACGGTCTCGAGCCCGGGTGCGGCGCTTTGCAGAATCTGCCGGAAAAGCCCCGTGACAATGACCTCCGTCTCGAAATGCCCGCAGTCGAAGAGCGTGAAGCTGCGGTTCTGCGCCTCCGCCCAGACGCTGTGCTTGCAGTCGCCGGTGATGAGCGCATCGGTACCTGCTGCGATCGCATCGGGAATGAGGTCGCCGCCGCTGCCCGTGCACCACGCGATTTTGCGGATGCAGTCAGCGTGCTCGCCCGGATAATACCGCAGAGACCGGCAGTCAAACGCCCGCTTTAGCGTCTCTGCGAGCGACTGCGCATCGGTCGGCTGTGTGAGCGATGCCGTGCGCCCGAGCGTGCGGCTGCCCGGGAGCTGTGCGAGCGGCGCTGTATCGCCGAATGGCAGAAATTCACGCAGAATCGCGCCGAAGTGATCGTTGAGACCGCCCGCAGCGATATCGAGATTGGTGTGGGCACAGATCGCCGCGATATTGTGCTGCACGAGGTGCCAGACCGGATGCACCGGCGACACCGATTTCAGCGGGTCCCAGATCACCGGGTGGTGCGCGAGAATGAGGTCAGCGCCGATTTCGGCTGCTTCCCTGACGACCGGTGCGGTGATATCGAGCGTGAGCAGCACCCGATGCACCTCCGCGTCCGGGCCGCCGACGAGCAGCCCGGCACGGTCATAGCTCTCCTGTAAGGAAAACGGCGCAAATGCGTCGATGATATTATAAATCTGCTGTACGTTCATACCTGTTCTCCTGCCATCCATGCGTTGATCTGTCGAATGAGCCCGCGCACCTGTGCGGCGGCTTCGGTCTGCCCGGAATCGTCGAGCCCGTGTGCTTTCGTG
>CAMNJD010000177.1 GCA_946540705.1 uncultured Ruminococcus sp.
CATTTTGAATCCGTCGGAGACACTTTCTCGACAAACTGAAGGCTGCGTAACCGCACAAGTTACGCAGCCTCATCTTTATGGATTAAAACTTCTTTATCAGTACCCGTTTTGACACGATGTTGATTTGCTTATTTTGCCTTGGTCGTGACCTCACGGATCAGCTTATTGAAGATATCGTCGAGCGGCATGCAGCCGAGCTCACCCTCCTTACGGGAACGGACTGTGACGCCGTTCGCGGCGACTTCGTTGTCACCGATGATGAGCATATACGGAATGCGGTCAAGGCGTGCATTCTTGATCTTGGTGCCGATGTTCTTGTCCTCGGCATCGACTGTCACACGCATGCCCCAGTTTGTGAGCTTTTCTGCAAATTCCTTTGCATATGCGACATGCTCCTCACCGATCGGCAGCAGGCGAACCTGCTCCGGTGCGAGCCAGAGCGGCAGCACGCCGGCATACTTCTCAAGCATGTATGCGAGCGTTCTCTCGTAGCAGCCCAGGGACGTTCTGTGGATGATGTACGGCAGCTTCTTCTGGCCGTCCTTGTCGATGTAGTACATGCCGTAGCGCTGTGCAAGCAGCATGTCAATCTGGATGGTCACGAGGGTATCTTCTTTGCCGAACACATTTTTATACTGGATATCGAGCTTCGGGCCGTAGAACGCAGCTTCATCAATCCCGATCTCATACTGAAGGCCGAGATCATCAAGGATCTTGCCCATAGCCTCCTGTGCGAGATCCCACTGTTCAGCGGTTCCCTCGTACTTGTTCTTCGGATTTGCCGGATCCCACTGCGAGAAGCGGAAGGTGCAGTCTTCAAGCAGACCGACGGTATCGAGCATATGCTTGGCCATTTCCAGGCAGAACGAGAATTCCTCCTCGAGCTGATCCGGGCGGATGATGAAGTGACCCTCGGAGATCGTGAACTGACGGACACGGATGAGGCCGTGCATTTCGCCGCTGTCCTCATTGCGGAACAGGGTGGAGGTTTCTGTCAGGCGCATCGGCAGCTCCTTGTATGTACGCTGCTTGTTGAGGAAAACCTGATACTGGAACGGGCAGGTCATCGGGCGGAGTGCGAAGCACTCCTTTTCCTCATCATCGGGATCGCCCATGATGAACATTCCGTCGCGGTAGTGATCCCAGTGACCGGAGATCTTGTAGAGGTCACGCTTTGCAAAAAGCGGTGTTTTGGTGAGCTGACAGCCCTTGGACTGCTCATAATCCTCGACCCAGCGCTGAAGAATCTGAAGCACTCTTGCACCCTTGGGGAGCATGATCGGGAGTCCCTGACCGATATAATCAACCGTTGTAAAATAGCCGAGCTCCCGTCCGATCTTGTTATGATCGCGCTTCTTTGCCTCCTCAAGCTGATCGAGATGCTCCTTGAGCTGCTCTTTCTTCGGGAAAGCGATGCCATAGACACGCTTCAGCATCTTGTTGTTCTGATCGCCCTTCCAGTACGCACCGGTGCAGGAGGTCAGCTTGAAAGCCTTGACCAGTCCGGTCGAGAACAGATGCGGGCCGACGCAGAGATCCGTGTATTCGCCCTGCTTGTAGAAGCTGATGGTTTCGCCCGCAGGCAGCTCCTCAATGAGCTCGACCTTATAGGTTTCGCCGCGCTCCTGCATCAGCTTGACAGCCTCAGCCTTTTCGAGCGTAAAGCGTTCAATGCGCAGATTTTCTTTGACGATCTTTTTCATTTCCGCTTCGAGCGCGGTCAGTGTATCTGCCGTGAACGGCTCATCAGAATCAAAATCATAGTAGAAGCCGCGGTCGATTGCCGGCCCGACGGTCAGCTTGACAGCGGGATACAGGCGCTTGACAGCCTGAGCGAGAATATGTGCGGCAGTGTGATTGAACACATGTCTGCCCTCCGCATCCTCAAAGGTCAGCAGCTTGACCTCTGCGTCCCCGGTCAGCTCCTTTGTCAGATCGGCCGGCTCGCCGTTGACAAGTGCAGCGATGACTTCTCTGGTCAGAACGCCGGCTTCCTTTGCGGCATCATAAACCGTTACCGGGGCAGCGCTCTCGAAGCTGCCGTTTTCAAATGTGATTTTCATACCCGTATTCCTCCTGAAAAATAAAAATCCCGCACGCCGGACAGACTGTTGACTGTCCGGGGTACGGGTCTGCTCCATATTGGCTGCAAACGCGCACGGTTCCACCCGAGCGTTTCCTCATTCTCATCCGCAGGCACAGCTTTGAGGTGGTACCGTCAGGGGGTTCCGTCGAATGCCTTTCAGCGTATACAGCATTCTCTCTGTCAGGCGGATGACCGATGCGGCTTGTCCTCAGCTTTTGAGGTGCAGGCGTCTGATTAGGTTCATTATACTCTGATTCTCCGCGAAAAGTCAAGCGATTTTGCGAGATTCGTCGGAATGCACAGTTTTATGCATGAAAATGCAATAACTTCAGCATGTGCAGAGATAACAAAAACGCAGCGGCAGAGGATTTCCCCTTGCCGCTGCGTTGCCTGAACTGAGATTGACGGTTATCCGGCGTATGGTTCTAATTTCGCAAGATACCGCATCAGATGAGAAAGATCTTCCGGATCGACAACGCCGTCCTCAAAATAATCCGCATTGATCTTGCTTTGATCAGAAACAACCAGACCGGGTTCGTCGCCGACGATTCGTGCGAGCAGAACTGCGTCCATAACATTCACAGTCCCGTTGACATCGACATCGCCGCGCATTTTTGTCTGAACCGGCTCCGCCTCCGCACCGAAATCAACCCACATGACGACTGCACTGTTATCTGCTGCGATTGCAGGTGTATCGGTATTCTGAGACTTCAGCTCACTCTCGCTCAGCGCTTTGCTGTATACGCGGACAGATGCGAATTCTGCCTCAGAGCCGCGTCCTGTATCGGGGCATGCACCGATTGTCAGATTATAGTTGGTATGTGCAACACCGCCGGTGATGCTGAGCTGTTTGCTCGAGAGCATTTTGCCGTCTGCGTAAACTGAAATGGTGTTATTTTGTGCATTATAAATACCTGCGACCTGATGCATATTGCCGATCCAGCCGGATTTCATGGTATCGGGCATAGTGTAGTACATCTCCTGCCATTTTCCGTCAGCGTAGATGAAGAAATCAAGTGAGCCGGGGCGTGTTCGCAGTGCAAAGCCGTGATCGCCTTTTCCGATGAACATGTTATAATCCGGATCGCCGGTCGGAATGACGTTTGCTTCGACGGTAAAGGAGTTCTTTCCCTCCAGTACAGGATCCATGATGGATGCGAACGGGACGGAGACTTTGCCGGACATGACCACATTGCCTTCGATCTCCTTCAGATCCGCAGTTGCCGGAACCGGGATCAGCATTTTGTTAGAGCTCTGATCCTGAATGTAGGAGTCGATCTTTCGGTAGGGCTTGGACTGCTCTGCGAGTGCCGAATCGGAGGCGGCCTGCATGACCGGGATTATGGTGTAAGTCCAGGTATAAACGCGGCTGCTCGGGAGGCGGTACTGGCCGAGTGTTGCCTGACCGCAGGTTGCCGAGCCGACGCCCAGTGAGCCGTAATCGACGCTGAGGAATGTCTGTTTTCTCGGACGGAGCTCAAAGGGATGATTGGTGTCCTGAAAATCGTCCGGCAGGAAGTGCAGTGCGCTTGCTTCGACCGGTGTTTCCGCTGCAATCAGCAGAGAGCTTGCGGATTTGCTGCTCTTTGCCGCAATCCAGCGGACATTTGTGAGGTTGCCGCAGTCATCTGTCTTCATATACGGGAAGTAGAAGCCGGAAACAGTGTTGTTCCAGATGCCAAGACGGCCGTTGGTTTTTCTGTCGTTGTAGGTTTCAACCGGGCCGTTTCCGTACCATGATACGTCCTCAAAGCCTGTCGGAAGCGTCATCATAGAACCGACACGCAGGAACCCGCCCATGCCGGATTTGGTCGCATCGACGCGGATGCCGACTGTGACATTGCCCTCGCCGGTGATTTTGTACTGAAGATTGACAGAGGTATTGCCGGCTGACGGCAGGGTCGTGTAAACGGTAACAATCTGAGCATCGCCCTCCTGACGGACGTCAATGCTTGAAACCTTGACATTGCCCATTGCACCGTGCCAGTTTGTATCAAATGCTTTGTTCGGATTCGCGTTGCCGGGGTCGTTTTCAACATAGCCGCGCCAGAAATTCGGGACAGGACCCTGTTCGATCAGTGTTTCACCCTTATAGGTATAGTTCTGAATCTGGCCGTTTGCCTTGTTGATTTCAAAGCTGAAATTGTCGCCGGAAACCGTGTACATGCTGCCGCCTTCGCTGACCTTTACGGCGCCGCCGGACTGCTTGCGGATGACCTTCGGTGCAGCAGCCGGAACAGAAAACTGCGCGTAGGAAAGCTCTGTGCCTGCGGGAACCATGTCGGTGCCGTTCTTTGCCAGAACGGAAATGTTCAGCAGGAATTCATCGCCTGCTGCGATTGCTGCCGGCATCGTGAACGGAACGGTGATCGTGCCGCGGGTCTGCGGTGCAACGCTGATATCCTCTGCATCACCGCTGCTGACGGCAAGGCCGTTTTTCAGCAGGGTCCATTTTACGTCGAATTCATCCAGATTCGCAAAGTTGTTCTCGTTGTAAACACTGACCTTCCGGTCGGCGATCTGGCTGGCATCTGCGGAGAACCAGAAATTCTGATACTGGTACTTGACCTCCTCCAGCTCCGGCTGCGGGGTTCTGTCCGGGCAGACCAGACCGTTTTCGCAGAAACTGTTGTCATTCGGCTTATCGCCCCAGTCGCCGCCGTATCCGAAATAATGACCGGCACTGCGTTCTGTATAGAGGTTCTTGTGCGCATCATCCTGCGCATAGTAGTCCCACGGTCCGTTCGACGAAACAGAGACTTCTGCGCTGTAATCGAGCCACATCACAACAGACGGATCGGCCGGTGTGATCTTCGGTGAACCGGAGCGCTGGCCGCTGAGCTGTTCTGCGTTCAGCGCGGTGCTGTAGACACGCGCAACGGAGATCTCACCGTTGAATTTTCTGCCTGTCTCCGCATCGTATCCGACACAGAGCGGCTGTGAATTGGATGCAATGCCGTCCGTGAACGACTTTGATGCAGCCTGAACACCGTCGATATACAGTGTCAGTGTTCCCTTGTCATATGTACCGGCGATCTGATGCCAGTTTCCGACCCAATCAGACGGGAATGCAGCAGTGACCGCGTTCCAGCCGCCGTTATAGACGAAGAATTCCAGACCGCTGCCGCTGCTCTGTGTTTTGAGTGCAGCCTGTGTATCGCCGAACGAGATCAGCACGTTATTCGTCGCTGTGGATGCAGGTTTTACGATCGCTTCAAAGGTAAAGCTCTTGCCGGTGCCGGAGAGTGCGCTGTATTTCGCAGAATGCTCCATGACCGTGTAGCCCTTGAATGCATGACCGCCGTTCAGGCTTCCTTCGCCGGCGCTGTGATCCCAGTCAGAGTCATTTCCGAAGACGGTTCCGGGGATCTCTGCGCTGCGGTCCGTGATCTCATATACCGCACTGCTGCCGCCGAGTGTTCCGAGGGAGACTGCCCGTGACTGATCGACCCAGTCCCAGATGAAGCCGCCCATCATGTTCGGAGCGCTGCGGATCTGATCCCAGTATTCTTTCAGTGCGCCGACGGAATTGCCCATTGCGTGATCGTATTCACACATGACATACGGGATCTTTCCGTTGCCGCCGTGAACACCCGCGAGTCCGCCGGAGCCCGGGTACATGTTGCTGTCCATGTCAACGCCCATGGAGTTGCCCTGTCCTTCGCTGTGGACAGGGCGGGTGCTGTCATGCCGCTTAAAATACCAGATCATATCCCGGAACAGACCGTTTGCGAAATTCGGATCGCTGGTATATTTCATTTCGTTGCCGATCGACCACGCAATGATCGCGGGGTTGTTCTTCAGCCGCTCAAATGCAGTCTCAGTCCGGTTCAGACCGAGCTCATAGAACATCCCCATCTGCTTCTCGTTGTTGCCGTACATCAGACCGTGGCATTCCATGTTTGTTTCTGCCATCATGTACATGCCGTACTTGTTGCAGAGCCAGTAGAGATAGGAGTCATTGCTGTAATGTGAGGTGCGGATCGCGTTCACATTATGCTGTTTCATCTGCCGGATGTCTTCCTCCATGACTGTCTGCGGAACAGCCTTGCCGTGAAACGGATCGGTGTCATGACGGTTGACGCCCTTGAGCAGGAGCCGCTTTCCGTTGATCGTGACCGGCTGCCAGTTCTTTGTGGTGACGCGGTAGCTGCTGTCAACCTGTGTGGCAGTGAAGCCGACCTCACGGAAGCCGAGCTGGGTCGAGACAGTTTCAACGGCATTGCCGCTGCCGTCCTTCAGTGTCAGCACGAGCGCGTAGAGATTCGGATGCTCTGCCGACCAAAGCGCGGGTGAAAGGATCTCTTTTCTCAGCGTAAAGGTTCCGATCTTGCCGGAATTGATCTGTGAAACCGGGATCGAGGTTCCGGCGGTCAGATCGGTTCCGCTTTCGTCCAGCACGGAAACGCCGACAGACCAGCCGCTTCCGGCTGCCTGAGATGCCAGGTTCCGGATGTCAACGGACAGATTCAGCGCTGCGTTGCGGTAATTGTCATCGAGATCGGTCTGAACGGTGTAGTCGTGGATCTGCACGAGCGGGCGGCTGGTGAGGTACACATCGCGGAAAATACCGCCGTCATAGATCATGTCCTGTCCCTCAAACCATGTGCCGTCGCAGAATTTATGCACCTCGACTGCAAGCAGATTCTCGCCGTCGGTGAGATAATCGGTGATATCAAATTTATGCGGACTGAAGGTATCCTCGCTGTAACCGACCTCCATGCCGTTGACATACACATAGTATGCGGATTCGACACCCTCGAACGTCAGCTCGATTCTGCGGTTGTCCGCACGCATCTCCGGCGTAACGGTAAAGGTCTTGCGGTACAGGCCGACCGGATTGTAGTTGGTCGGCGCATTCGGACACGGGACATACTGATCGTAGTTGCTCTGCCAGGGCATCGTAACATTGCAGTAGATCGGAAAATCGAACCCCTGACCCGTCCAGCTGCACGGCAGAG
>CAMNJD010000178.1 GCA_946540705.1 uncultured Ruminococcus sp.
ATACAGCACATTCGCTGTCGGAATGTAAATAATGTCGATGATTTCCAGATCTGTCTGAAAGATCTGCGGGGCGATTTGCGCCGCCTGATTTGTGTACTGCATTGCTGTGTTCAAATCAGGCGCAATCAGCGTAGAATACCATGCGGAAACCATGCAGAAATAACAGCGGTTTTCTGTGTTTCCCGGTTCATTTTTGTAGAGCAAATCCTGTGCATTCCGGAGCAATTCTGCGGCATAATCATGGAATTCCGGATACATACTACGAATCAGAATGCTCGCAAGTGATAATGTGTATTTTGTGTGATAATACGCAGATTTCGGATGACTAGACTGCTTTGCTTCCGCGATCGCTGCTTCGGCAGTCTGCACCTCCGATTGAAACAAATCCGCTTCCTCGGCATTTTCCGGGACATAGCGCCCGTCAAGCAAAGTGTCATAGTAAAAACCGCGCATATTCTCGAAAACCGCATGGACCAGATGCGACGGATGTTGTGCTTTGAATCGTTCCGCCTCTTTGATGATATGCAAAATATGATCGGAATTCTGCATCCCGACGTAAATGTCAATCATTTTCTGATGAAGCTCCATGACTCTGACCGCGTCCGGCTCGTGCCAATCCCAGCCGCGCACAGCCTCCGCGATGACCGGGTGCAGATGCACCCTTCCGTCCGAGAGAATCCAGCCCTGCTGCGCAAGCGCTGCGAGCGTTTCCGGTTCGATTTCCGGATAGAAACGCAGCAGCAGCTCCGGTTCGAGTCCGCGCACATTCAGCAGTGCGAGTATCTTCATGATATTCTTCGTATCTGCGTGCATTTCGGCAGCACGGAACAACCCGGATACGATCGCGGAAAGCGTCGCATAAACCTCCTCGCCGTCCTTGTAGTTGCCGATTTTTTCATCGGAAAACCGCGAGAAACCGTGTTCGCGAATCAGGCTCAGCGCAGTGGCAATGTCAAGATTTCCCGCTGCAATCTGCCGCGCAATCAGCTCGATTACAAGCGTATGCCCCTGCACCAGTTCGATGATCTCATCAAAACAGGCGCGCTCGTCCTTTGTCATCTGCCGTTCGAGGTTCAGCGCAATCAGCTTATTCAGCGCTGTATGATCGGCAATCGCACCGATTTCCAGTGCGGCAAAGCTATTTATCGGCGGCTGATTCCGCGTGACGATCACAGTATCATACCCGCAATCCAGCACACGGCTCAGGTCTTTTGTGATGGTTCCGCTGAAATTATCCAGTACAAACAACACGCGCTTTTCCACGCAGTTATTCCTGAACTGAATCAGCTTTCTGCGGAAGTACGCCCCTCCCGGTTCACCGTCCTGTTGTCGAACTGTACTGATTTGGAGCTGGTCATCATCCGTGAATGTGCGGACAAAATCGCCGTCATATTCAAGATACACAATCACATCATAATTTGATTTATACAGTGTAATATAATTTCGTACCAGCGTGCTTTTTCCGATACCGCCGACACCGGTTACATACAATACCGGATTCGCTGCAAGATGCTCCCGAATGGCTTGCAGCTCCTGTTCTCTGCCGACAAAATACAGCGAAACCGGCGGCAGCTTCGGGATGATGTAGTCACGGCGGTTCAGTTCTTCACAAAGCCGGTCAAGCAAACGGACAACCTCATTTGCATTCGCAAAACGGTTCGTTGCCGATGAACGAAGTGTGCCGCGAAACAGCGCTGTCAGGATGCGCTGCACATCAGGGCGGTCGGTGTACTGACGAAAATCCCGCCTGCAATCCGCAAACGGATAGCGGGAAAAACCGCGATGCTCAACATCCGCAGAATGCCGCCCGAACACCAGATAAAACACGAGTTCGCCGAGCGTGAAAATGTCTGCTGTGAAACCGATTTTCCCCATGGAAAAAGGCTGATATTGCTCCGGTGCAGCCCATGCTCTTGTATATGAAAATCTTTTTTCTTCGGCAATATCACGCACACTGCGGATGCTGTCAAAGTCGATGAATTCCACAATTTCCGTGACAGTTTCATCCGGCGCATTTTGCAGAATGAAGATGTTTTCCGGCTTCAGATCGAGCACCAGAAAGCCCGCCTGATGATAGGCGGAAACGGTCTTTGCAATCGCCCTGCACAGCGCCATATATTCCGGCAGTGTGAGCTCTGTCAGGCGGTCGAGCGTCGTGCCGCCAAAGCATGCAATGTCGGTGTACGCATTGCCGCCGGCCTCAAAAATGTGGCTGACAGGCGGTGTGCGATTTTGCAGCGAAGCAATCTGACGGACGCGATTCTGTGTCCGGGCAGCGGCGAGAAACCGCGCCTTTCCCATTTCATAATCTGCGGGATTCTGCGGCGCATATTCTTTCAAAATGCAACAATATTGCAGATCACCGTTCCGGCACTGTGCCAGATATGCCGCAGCATTTGCTCCCCTGCCGAGCAGCCGCGTGACGGTATATTCCCTGCCGTCTGCGGTCAGAATGTCTCCCGTTTTCATCATCTCACCGACCTTCTTTCATCCATATTATATCGCATCGGTCAGCGCGGTTATAAATCGGAATTCCGCTCATTGACCAGATGCATGGTCAGAATCGGATCGTAGGAATTCGCGCAGTACATCAGCAGGCAGTCGAACGGGTGACAGAAGTAAATCTGCGCGAACCCGCAGGCGTTCAGCATCGCGTCGAGTTCCTCATAAAAATCCAGCAGATTTCCCGTAATTTCATCGCGGCTTCCGTTCGGATTCTCGCTGTAAAAGTTGTAAAATCGCAGCAGCATCATCGTTTTCCGCAGCAGCTCATAGGAGGCTGACTGCCCCTTGATGATCCTGCCGAGCGTCACATCATTCGGGAGCGATTCCGCAAATCGCTTCGGCAGTTTCGGCTTGTCGCCTGCTTTGACTGCGCTCTGATAGCGGTAGCCGAACAGCTCCGAGATCACGGCGCTGTTCAGGCGGTCGGGCGAATGGGAATCGGCAGCAGCATCTGCAAGAACGGTCTGCCTGACCTGTTCCAGTTCGTTGAGAATGATCTGCCGCGCCTGCTGAAACTGCTGTTCATTGTTGTAACAATGCGAAGAAAGATACTGCATGAACGCTGCGTCATCCCCCGTTTGTAAAATCGTTGTCATGATCTGCGCGGTTGCGGTATGTGCGTTTTCCTGCGGAACAAATCCGTTTGAATCTTCGAGCATTTTTGCGGCAGTTTCATATGATTTGCGATGATACAGGCAATAGCAAAACACCGCATCTGTGCGGCTTTTGACATTGTACGGCAGTGTCAGAAAATGCTTTTGAAAAAACAGTGCCGTTTGCTTGAAATCCAGTTCAATCGCATAACAAAGCTCATAATTGTTGATGCGGTTTGTAATGCCGGGTGTGATGCCGCGAATCCAGTTCTGCACGGCTTTCGGGCACGGTTTTCCGAGTATTTCCTTGTACCGCCGTTTGATCTCCGCAAGCATGATCTCCGTGTCATCTGATTCACACGGGACGCCGAGTTCTGTCAATCGTGCCGCAAGTCCTTCGAGAAACACCGGACGGGCGTCAAGTTCCATTGCACACTGAATCCCGGCAAGCACATCCTCGGCTGTGTCCGGATTCACCGGCACGCCAAAGCACGCATTGCTGAAGATTTCGTCGGTGATCTCACCGCGGGTCAGCTCTGAGATCGGATCAAATTCTGCCATATCGCGCCTCCTCTCTGCATCTTCATTATAACGGACTGTGGGCAGTTTGTCAATACAGAGGGCAGCAAAACCGGTTCCCCGATCTTGCTGCCCGTCATTTTTATGTTTTCACTCGGCTTCTGGCATCGTTCCACTTTTCTGCATCCAGCGGCTGATCGAGCCATTTTTCAAAGATCTCGTTCTTTTCCCAAAGCGGCTTGTTTTCAAATCTCAGTTTCAGCTCCCACATCGCATAGCGATAGATCGCGCATAGATCCTGCTTCACGCAGTATGTTCGGAAATACTCCCGGTTTGTCATCGCATCGCTCCTCTCTGCATTCAGGCGGATTCTTCTCATCCGCTCCGTAATAACAGTATACTGCATCGCGATGTGCTTTTATAAAAATGGATTCCGGATTATTTCAGGCTTGATTTTCCTTGCTAGATATGATATACTATGTATAGATTCAAATGCAGGAGGCGATAGTATGGGTATTTATCTCAATCCTGATAATACAGATTTTCAGGAAGCAATCAACTCCGAGATCTATATTGACAAAACAGAGCTAATTGCACATACAAACAGTGTGATCAGAACGATGCAAAAGTATATCTGCGTCAGCAGACCGCGCCGATTCGGAAAATCTATGGCAGCTAATATGCTGACAGCATATTATAGTCGCGGCTGCGATTCTGCAGCATTGTTTGAAAACTGCAAAATAGCAAAGGATTCATCTTTTCATAAGCACCTGAATCAATATAATGTCATTCATATCAATATCGTTGATTTTTTAGAAGATTCCGAAAGCATCGAGGATGTTCTGAATGCACTATCAGAAGCCGTGCTGTATGAAATCCGAAAAGCATTTCCTGATGTAGATTTCTATAAGCCGGAGAACCTGTCCCGTTCACTAAAAGATGTATATGCAGCAAAAAGCAGTTCTTTTATCTTCATTATTGATGAATGGGATTGTGTATTCCGCCAGCTCAAACTGACAGAGAAAGATCAGGAAACCTATTTGAAATTTCTGCTCAGTCTGCTGAAAGATCAAAAATATGTTGCATTGGCATACATGACCGGAATTCTTCCAATCAAAAAATATGGCGAGCACTCTGCTCTGAATATGTTTACAGAAATCTCTATGACCGACGCGACACCGATTGCGGAATTCACCGGCTTTACTGATGAGGAAGTCATGGATAAATGCAATGAATACCATGTTTCGTTTGAGGAAATGAAACAATGGTATGACGGATATAATGTCAACGGCATTTCGATTTATAATCCGAAATCGGTCGTAGAATCTATTCTCCGCAAAAATTTCGGCAACTATTGGACTTCTACAGAAACATATGAGGCGCTGAAAGACTTCATCATTCTGAATTTTGACGGCCTGAAAGAAAAAATCTCCCGCATGATCGCAGGAGATGCTATCAAGATTAATCCAACAAAATTCCAGAATGACATGACATCATTTTCAAGTGCGGATGATGTTCTGACCTTGCTTGTGCATCTCGGATATCTCAGCTTTGATTATGATACCTCAACTGTTCGGATCCCCAACAGCGAGGTGCAGCAGGAATTTATCAATTCGATTGAGGACGGCGGCTGGGAATTCCTCATGGATTCGATCAATGCATCTGACCGGCTGCTGAATGCAACTCTGACCGGAGACTCTGAAACAGCCGCTAAAATGATCGAGAAAGCACACAACGAGAATGCCTCGATTCTGAAATATAATGATGAGAACGCTTTAGCTTGTGTGATTTCCATTGCCTATTACTCGGCACGGAAAAAGTATATCATGCACCGCGAGCTGGCAACCGGCAAAGGCTTTGCGGATATCGTGTTCATTCCGAGAAAGAATGTTGACTCCCCTGCTATTGTCGTTGAACTGAAACACAATCAGTCTGCTGATACCGCGATCTCTCAGATCAAAGCAAAGCGGTACTCCGAAAAGATTGCAGAATATACCGGCGAGATCATTCTGGTCGGCATCAGTTATGATGAGCAAAAAGGGCACTCCTGTATCATCGAAACAGTGTCAAAGTAAGGAGAAATCTTTGCAGCTTTTTGCAGCTACGAGTGCAAATTTAATATACTATGTGATTTACCTGCTGGGAGGATGATACTATGCAATACCGTATCATGCATAAAAATGCAGTCATAGCACTTGCAGATGATGAGCGCATTACCGAAATCATCGTCTCTGCGCTGTGCCCGGCATGTTTTGTGATCGGAATGCCGCTGTCAAGATGGCTCGATGACCGAATGGTTGATATACACCGGTCGCACTCCCGCAGACTGTTCAAGGCTCTGCGTATGCGATCAAATGCGGATATATCCGAACTGATCGCAGTCGGTCACGGTGTCAGCATTACAGATAACTGGTGGATTCAACGGGATGATGAAAACCTTGACTATCAAACCTTGAAACAATATAATGAGGAACTGGCAGATATTGCACTGTTCGGTGCATCCGAATCGCAGAAGAATGATTTATCCGGTTACCGGGAACTTGGAACAGTCGGCAGCTTTGAGAAGGCATGGCGCTTCCTGAACAGGAAGTGGTATATGTATAAGCAAGGAAGCACGCGGGAGCTGATCTCTGAGTATTATGCCTATCTGTTCTTGAAGACAATGGGAGTCTGTGTTGCGGAATATCAGATTCAACGCACGATTTCCGACACAACAGGATTGGAATCTGTCTGTATCATCACAGAGGATTTCTCCGACAATGCGGCTTTTGACTTTGAGCCGTTCTGCAATTATTTCAGCGACCGTGAGGAACCGGCGTATATTCTCGAACGGCTGCCGGAATCACAGCATCAATCATATGTCATGATGCTTTTTTATGATGCGCTGCTGTTCAACGGCGACCGTCATAACCAAAATGTCGGATTTTTGCGAAGCAGCGAAACCGGTGAAATATTGGGACTAGCGCCTTATTTTGACTACAACCTTTCTCTTGCTGCGACCGGTATCCCGAGGATTGATGCGGAGAAAGGAAATGTTTTCACGAGAGATTTTCTTGAAAACGCTGTTTGCTGCCGTATCCTGAAAGAACATATGCCTGACAGAGATCAGATTCAGCAGGCAATCTCAAAAGCAACAGCCGGAACAAAAGAATCGTTTCCGAATGAACCGTTCCGCTATCGGTTGTTTGAAGAATATATCCTGCAAACCTATGACTACTTTGCCGATCATATATAAACATGATAATTTCTATTCGTACACCTACGCGTACACCTACGCGAATGATTTTTTATTCTAGCATCCACATTAAATGATTGCGAAAAAGCGCGTATTTTCGTACCAAATAGCACTTCATGATACAGGATAACACACCGTCTCTGGAGCTCATAACCCGAAGGTCGGTGGTTCAAATTCGCCATCCGCAACCATATTAGCACCCCAATTTTGATACAGAGTTGGGGTGCATTTTCATACCCTCAAAATGTAGATAAATGTCGTAGATACGCTGTTTACAGTGCTATGAAAAATCGCAGGCGTTAAAAAGCCTGAATCCGTGCGGTTTTTCGCTCGTTTTAAGCAATCAGCCTCACGGATTCAGGATATAGAAAGCCGCCGAGTGGAATGTACCACTCAGCGGCTATTTTCATACCCAGATGCTTTTCGATTACAGCCATGATTTCTTCGACGCGCTTATCGCCAATATCCTTGATCTGACGGAGGTCTATTTCAATCTCCCGAAGGTCGATGGACAGCGCGGGGACGATGATTTAAGTAATGCGTTCGTCACCGGCGCTTGCTATTATAATATCTTTATGCATAATCTGATATTGCATGCTATCATCCTCCCTGTAAACTTTATCATATATAGTATAACAGATTTCATACGGAAAATCAAGCAAAACATATAAGAATACAGTTCACTGAATTTGCTTTTTCCGTTTCCGCTGAATCATAAAAGCAGATTGACACGATGGCTTTTTCAAACATCCCTGCAATCAGGCAGATGAACCCAATGAGCAGGAAGTTGAATCATCAAAAATGAAGGGTTCACCGGTCGTGGTGAACCCCTCGCAAAGTATTCAGACTTGATTGTTTTAAAGTCGTCCGTGTATACAGTGACAGCTTCAACCGCAATCAGCCTTGCGATCTTCTCCTGCAATTCATCAGGTGCAGCTTGACCAAACCAAATCTCAGGCAGCACTTATCCGCGAGCAGATACCGTACCGCGAAACTGAAAACGGATCTGAAGCGCAGGATCAGGAACTGCCTCATTTGGTGCAGGACAAGCTGCGCAGTTACATCGAATGAATATGGTTTACTCGCTTTCCAGCTTTTTGAAAATTGCGACAACATCCAGAATCGTCACAAGACCGTCTTCATCCTGATCGGGTTCCGCGTTCAGAATCCTGTCGATCTGTACATCGGTGAGTGTGGGGTCCTCTCCGACGAACCGCGCAAGCAGGACAGCGTCCGCTATGGAGATTTCGTTGTCCCCGTTGAAATCGCCGCGGAGCTGTGCGGGCGGATTTGTAGTCGTCGTTGTAGTCGTTGTACCGGTCGTGGTCGTCGTTGTCTCGGTTGTCGTCGTCTCCGTAGTGGTGGTAGACGTTGTCGTCGTTGTCTCGGTTGTCGTTGTGGACGTCGTCGTCTCCGTGGTGGTGGTAGACGTTGTCGTCGTTGTCTCGGTTGTCGT
>CAMNJD010000179.1 GCA_946540705.1 uncultured Ruminococcus sp.
CAACACCTGCATGCTCTGCGGCCGCATCATCCCGGAGGGGCGGCACATCTGCCTGAGCTGCGAGGGGCAGAACGAGATGCAGACGTTCCGGCTGAATACAAAACCTGCGGCAAAGCCGGTGCAGTATTTCCGCATCAAGGATGACTGCGGCTTTGTTCACTATGTATCGACAGAACGGCAGGATCTGACCGCCGCAAGCATCGTTCTGCTCACACCGCATGTCCGCTCTGCGGCGCAGATCAGCAAGGCGGAGTATGAGGCTGTCGTTTTCAGGGAGGTGCATCAATGAGCGCCGTGAACGAATGGAGCTGCTCCGAATGGATCATGTCAGACGATCTGTTTCTTCACATCGGGCGCTATTGGTATCCGCTGCATATCACTCAGATCGTTGAATGTGTCGGTGAAGCGGTCAAGATCATTGCGGATGCATTTTCAAAGCTCGCAGAAGCAATCAGACAGAGTATTCAGAACTTTATGGATACTATACCCAATATCTGTATTGCACAGGCCGATGACGGCGACGAGCAATACGAGAGGCAGCTCCGCACGCGCTGGAAGCCGGTCCGTTACATCCGCGCTGCCGACCGCCGGACAGATCGCAGGCCGCCGGTGCATCACATCCGCAGCGCTTTGCCTAACAGGCACAAAGAATGTGCCGGAAAGGAGCATGACTATGACTGACGCACCGTGCAAGGGCTGCACCAACCGGACAGCCGGCTGTCAGATTGCAAACAGCTACGCAATCAGCACAATCCGGAAGATCAAAGAGGAACAAAGGAGGCGCAGAAGATGAAGGAATCAACACAGTACATCCTGATGCTGATTGTATATCACATCCTGCTGACGATCGTTCTCGCGACATTCACGGTCGCATGCTGCAACAGTGAGCGCATCATGGCGCTGGGGTCGCTCGCGGCGTACTCGCTGTTAAAATGCATGTGGCGGCTCGTGTGCTATGATGACGATGACTGCGAGGGCGAGCATTTCGGGGAGGATGACGAATGAAAATTGCAGAGTTCAAAAAAATTGGAGAAGCGATCGAGGCGTTTCGCATTGCGATGAATGAGAATGCCGGTGTATCCGGCAGCTTCATGCAGGTGGATGTGCCGAACTGGGCTTATTGGCTGATCGCACGGTTCTATTTTTCGACCGAAGCCGTGACAGTCAATCTTTTCGCCGACTGTGATAAGCCGCAGCGATCCAGCGGCAGTATTCGGATGTTCGGCTGTCCGTATGGTCTGCATGTTATCAATCCGCACGGCGATGTAACGAAAATGCATTTCCGCTCATTCCATCATGCTGAACACTTCCTTTACTTCATGCATGAAATATACGAATCGTTTTTGGCCTCACACGAATATAAGAAAATCGGCTTGAATGAATGGATGTGCGGCTTTGACAGAGACCGGCTGCCCGCGCAGGATGTGATGATTACGGAGGATGACACATGACGGCGAAGGAATATTTGCAGCAGTACAGTCACGCGATCAAGCGCACGCACGCGATCAGCGATCACCTTGCGGAGCTTCGGTCGGTCTGCGAGCAGCTCCGCACCGAGGATGGCAAACGTGTCGCGCTGGACAAGGCTGTCGCTGAGCTTGTGGACGCGCAGGAGAAAACCGCTGCGGAGATCACACAGCTCTGCCGGCTCGAAACGGAGATCGCCTGCACGATCGACTGTCTGCCGGAGCCGTACCGGACGCTGCTGTTCGAGCGCTACATCAACGGCAAGACCTGGGAGCAGGTTGCGGTGGATATGCATTACAGCTATCGCGGCGTGACAAAGATGCACGGCAGAGCATTGCAGGCGGTAAAAGAGTGCATTGAAGTTCCCACCTGATCTGTGATATACTGTATTTGTGAAAAAGCGACAGAGTGAATGCAGCTTTTCCCTGCGGTGCACCGCAGCTTTTCCTGCTCTGTCAGATTATGTGTATCAGCGCCCGGCGATCAGCGTCGGGCGCTCGGCATAGGGGGAGGGAGTCCCCCGAAAGAGCGGCCCTGCACTGCAACCGGCCACTGCTCATTTTCTCTCTCTGGAGGTGAACCCGTGAAAGAATACGGCCTTGAATATCTGCGGGGGAAGCTCTCCGCAAAGCGCGAACGCGCAGATATGCGCTACAAATACTACGAGATGAAGAACAAGATGACCAAGATTCAGGCGCTGATCCCGCCGGAGTTCCTGCCGCTGACTTACACGCTCGGCTGGTGCGCGAAGGCTGTGGATTCGCTGGCGGACCGCATCGTCTTCGACGGCTTCGTGGAGGATGACTTCTTCCTCGGCGAAATCTACCGGATGAACAATGCGGATGTGCTGTTTGATTCCGCGGCGCTTTCTGCGCTGATCTCGTCCTGCTGCTTCCTCCACATCAGCTACGGCGACGGCGATTATCCGGTGATCGAGTGCATCGACGGCACGAACGCAACCGGCATCATCGACCCGGCGACCAATCTTCTGACGGAAGGCTATGCGATACTGGAATATGACGCCTCGACCGGCCTGCCGCTGCGCGAAGCATACTTCCTGCCGGACAGAACCGAGTTTTACCAGTCCGGCGATTTGAAAGACACTGTCACGCACCCGGCAGGGGCGCCGCTGCTCGTGCCGGTGATCTACCGCCCGGATGCCAGACGTCCGTTCGGACATTCGCGCATTTCCCGCGCCTGCATGAGCATTACGCAAACTGCTATGCGGACGCTGCTTCGCTCCGAGGTCGGCGCGGAATTCTACTCTGTACCGCAGAAATACCTTGTCGGCGTCTCGCAGAAAACGCAGTTCGACAACCAGAAGGCTTCGCTGTCCTCATTCCTGAAGATCACGAACGACGGCGGCGCCGAAAAGCCGACGCTCGGACAGTTTGAGCAGCAGAGCATGGGGCCGCATCTCGATCACATGAAGATGCTTGCATCCATGTTTGCCGGAGAGACCGGTCTGACGCTTGATGATCTGGGATTCACGACGGACAACCCGGCAAGCTATGACGCAATCCGCGCCTCGCATGAGAGCCTGCGCCTGAATGCCCGCAAAGCACAGCGCAGCTTCGGCGT
>CAMNJD010000180.1 GCA_946540705.1 uncultured Ruminococcus sp.
AATGAGCGACCGCAGGGAGCGATCTTTCCCCTCTCTTGTGGTTCTCTCTCAGAAATTGCGCCCCGCGCCCGGCTCCCCGCAGGGGGTTGACATTTGAATGAAAATGTGCTATAATATTGACAGTTGAACAATCGCTCAACAAAGGAGGCGCGCTATGGCAGACGAAATTCACGACCGGGCACTCTGTGACTGCGAGATCATCCATGAGGAGGTTGTCTCTCAGGTGCAGCAGCAGCTCTGCGAGAAGGATACCTACATCGAACTCGCGACCCTGTTCAAGCTGTTCGGCGATGCGACCCGCGTGCAGCTCCTGCATGCACTCGAACAGCACGAAATGTGCGTCTGTGACCTGGCGGCTCTGCTCGGCGTCACCAAATCTGCGATCTCGCATCAGCTCAAATCCCTCCGCATCGCAAGGCTTGTCAAATTCCGCAGAGAGGGGCAGAATGTCTATTATGCCCTCGCGGACGATCATGTCAAAAAGATCCTTGATATGGGCTATGAGCATATCTCTGAATAATGCATGCCCGGCACATAGGCGGCGCCGGGCATTTTCCCGAAGCAATAGTTGAATAAATGCTCAACTGCAAAACAAACAGGAGGTACGCATGGAACTGGTCTATACACTCAAAGGGCTCGACTGCCCCAACTGCTCCGCGAAAATCGAACAGGATGTCGGGAAGCTCAGCACGGTTCGCACCGCATCGGTGAACCTGATGCAGCAGACATTGACCGTTGATACCGACCGCTCGGAGATCGGGGGGCTGGAGCATGAGATCACGCAGATCGTGCATAAGCATGAGCCGGATGTGGCGGTTCTGCCGCACAACGGGCAGAAGATCGTGCGCGAATATCGCCTGAAGGGGCTCGACTGCCCGCACTGCGCCGCAAAAATCGAGCACGATGCCGCTGCACTGCCGGAGGCTGCGGATGCTTCGGTCAACCTGATGCGCGAATGTCTGACGCTGCATCTGCACGGGGACACCGGCGATGAACTGACGGAAAAGATCACGGAGATCGTTCACCGCTATGAGCCGGAGGTCACTGTCGCGGAGCGCATCAGGAGCGCCGCAAAGCCGCATGCGCATCATCATGAGCATGCACACGGCAGCAGCGACGGCGCGAACCGCACCATGCTCATCCGCATCATCATCGGCGCGGTCATTTTCTTCGCTGCTCTGCTGATCTCCCTGCGCGGCTCCGGACCGTTTGAATATGTTTCCGCGGGGCTGATGCTTGCGGCCTACGCGCTGCTGGGCTGGGATGTCGTGCTGCATGCGGTCAAAAATATTGCACACGGCCGCGTATTTGACGAGCATTTCCTGATGAGCGTTTCGACGGTTGGCGCGATCGTGATGCGGGAATTCCCCGAAGCGGCGGCTGTCATGCTGCTGTACCAGACCGGCGAGTGGTTTCAGGCAATGGCCGTTCAGCGCTCGCGGAGGTCGATTTCCTCGCTCATGGAGATCTGCCCGGATACCGCGAATCTGCTGGAAAACGGCGAGCTGCGGGTCATTCCCTGCGAGGATGCAGCCGTGACGGACGAGATCGTCGTGAAGCCCGGTGAGCGTGTCCCGCTGGACGGAATCATCATTGCCGGCGAGTCGATGCTCGACACAAGCGCTCTGACCGGCGAGTCAGTGCCGCGGCGCGTGAAGCCCGGTGACACGGCGCTTTCGGGCTGCATCAATCAGTCCGGCACGCTGACGCTCGAGGTCACCAAACCCTTCAGCGAATCGACCGCCTCCAAGATCATCAGCATGGTCGAGAATGCGTCTGCACGGAAGGCGCCTGCGGAGAATTTCATCACGACCTTTGCGCGGTATTACACCCCGGTCGTGGTCATCGCTGCGCTGCTGCTGGCTGTGATCCCGCCGCTGGCCTTCGGCGGCCTCTGGACGGACTGGATCCACAGAGCCTTTGTGTTCCTGATCGTATCCTGTCCGTGTGCGCTGGTCATTTCGATTCCGCTGAGCTATTTCGGCGGCATCGGCGCGGCCTCCCGGCAGGGGGTGCTCATCAAGGGCAGCAATTACCTCGAAGCGCTCAACCGTGTCACGGAGATCGTGTTCGATAAGACCGGCACGCTGACGCAGGGCGTATTTCATGTGACGGAGCTGTTTCCGGCGGCAGGCTATGACGAAAAGACGCTGCTGAAGCTGGCGGCGGTCTGCGAGCAGGGCTCGAATCACCCGATCGCACAGTCGGTGCTGCGGGCATACGGCAGCGAAGTGACGGAGATCTGTGAGGAGCTTGACGAGCTGCCCGGCTTCGGCATCGAGGCGGTCATCGGCGGAAAGCGGCTGCTCGCGGGCAGTGCAAAGCTCATGGAGCGGCACGGCATCGCATATGAAGCATGCCGGAAGCCCGGTACGAAGGTCTATGCCGCGGAGGACGGGCGTTATGCGGGCTGCATCCTGATCGCGGATGCCTGCAAAAAGGACAGCCGTGAGACGGTACAAAAGCTGCATGACAGCGGCATCCGGAAAATGACGATGCTGACGGGCGATGACAGCGCGATCGCGGAGGCTGTTGCAAAGGATTTGCAGCTTGACGGCTTTGCGGCGGAGCTGCTGCCCGGACAGAAGCTCGAACATCTGGAAACGATGCTGAAGGAGATGCCTGCGGGCGAAAAGCTCGCGTTTGTCGGCGACGGCATCAACGACGCACCGGTGCTGGCGCGGGCAGACCTCGGTATCGCAATGGGTGCGCTGGGGGCGGATGCGGCGATCGAGGCAGCAGATGTCGTGCTGATGACCGATGAGCTCTCAAAGCTGACCGCTGCACGGGAAACCGCACGGAAAACACACCGCATTGTCATCGAAAATATTGTCTTTGCACTCGGCGTGAAGGCGATTCTGCTGACGCTCGGTGCGCTGGGTTTTGCAGGAATGTGGGCAGCGGTGTTCGGGGATGTCGGCGTTGCGATCCTCGCGGTGCTGAATGCAATGCGCATGCTGAAAACGAAATAAACTGAACAGCAAAACCGCTTCACGCTGCGGCAGGGGGGGATGTCCCGTACCGTTGCATTGTGAAGCGGTCTTTTTTATGGGTATGTAACTTTTTAGGTGGTTGACAAATTCTGGTTAACACAAATATCTTTTTTCGCACCCATATCAAAAGTTTCGCTCAAGCCTTTT
>CAMNJD010000181.1 GCA_946540705.1 uncultured Ruminococcus sp.
TTCAAGGCTCTGGCGAACGACAAGTTTGACGAGAAAGCAATTTTCAACTGGACATACGCGGATGAGCAGCGTTCCAAGCGTGATTGGGATGAGAATGTCGGTACGAATCCTTATGCCCCGCTGCCGCGCCTGAATCTTTTTACTTATCAGATGAGTGAGATCATCCGCGACGAAATCCGGCAGGGCATAGAGATTGACGGTGAAACAGAGGAATATGCCTTTGACCTGAACGAGTTTTTTGCAACTACTCCGACGGGTGCTTTCGTGCATTCCGAATCCGTTGACAAGTTTCTGGATGCGCTCACAAAGCTGGAGAAATACCCGTTCTCTACGCCGGAGCTGCGCGCAGAGCTGCGGCATACGCTCTGGCTGCTGCATCGTGTAGACAGCGCAAAGGCACTTGCTGCCAAGCTGAAAAAGCATCCGGTCTTTGAAAACTACGAAATCGTGCTTGCTGCCGGTGACGGCAAGCTCTCCGAGGATGATCAGGCGAAAAAGTCGCTTGATAAGGTTCGGGAAGCAATCCAGAAGCACGATAAGACGATTACTATTTCTGTTGGACAGCTTACAACCGGCATTACGATTCCGGAATGGTCTGCTGTTCTGATGCTTTCCAATATGAAAAGCCCCGCGCTGTATATGCAAGCGGCTTTCCGTTCGCAGAATCCGTGGTCATATCATGTGAACGGCGAGCATTATGTCAAGGAAAACGCCTATGTCTTTGACTTCGATCCGGCTAGAACGCTTGACATTTTCGAGCAGTTTGCGAACAATCTGTCCCCGAACACATCCGGCGGCAAAGGTGATAGCGACCAGCGAAAGCAAAATATCCGTGAGCTGTTAAACTTCTTCCCTGTCATCGGCGAGGACGATCAGGGCGAGATGGTCGAGCTGGATGCGGAGCGCGTACTGTCCATTCCGCGCAAAATCAGATCGCTGGAAGTTGTCAGACGCGGCTTTATGTCAAATTTCCTGTTCCAGAACATTGCAAACATCTTCGGTGCGCCGCAGGAAGTGCTGGATATTATCACGCAGTTTGAGCCTATTTCAGAGGGTGATGCGGTGGATGTATCCAAACAGGCGCGTGATGCCGTACCGGTGGACGAAAACGGCGATGTTGCGATTCCGGAGGAAACTGTCCAGCAGCGCACGGACGATCTCTTTGGTGATAAGATTTACGCAGAGGTCACGGATACAATCGTGGCGACAATGGCGCAGCAAGCAGAAGATTTTGCACAAGCGGATACAACCGAGCGCGATATTATCTCTACGCTGCAAGACACATTGAAAGATGCCCTTGTTACGCCGGTTATGGATGCTGCGGAAACGCACTATGGTGATGATCTGAAAGCCCGTGACAAGCGGGATATTGAGAGAAAGCTGGAACACAAGGTTGGACAGATCGCACAGCAGGAAGCGACTGATTACACCATTAAGAAGAAAGAGCTGGAGCGTGACCGGCAAGCGCAGATTGACCAGATGCTCGTTACCGGTAGAACCGAAGATGAAATTAACGCAGAATTTCAGCAGAAAGCAGATGAAATCACAAGCGAATTCCTCGATCAGATCGGGCAAAAGGTCAAGGATGCAATGCCGACGCTGACGCAGGAAGTTGTCAAGCAAGCTGAAACAAAGAAGATCGAACGACAAAAGGAATCCATTGAGGATGCTGTTCGCAATCATTTGAGAGGTTTTTCACGCACAATTCCCTCTTTCCTCATGGCTTACGGCGACGAAAATACGACGCTGGAAACATTCGATCAAATCATACCGGATTCTGTGTTTCAGGAAGTCACAAGCATCACGCTGGCGGAATTCCGCTTTCTCCGTGACGGCGGCACATATACCGATGCCGAAACCGGAAAGGAAAAGCACTATGAAGGCAAATTGTTCGATCCGGTTGTGTTCAACGATTCAATTCAAGAATTCCTTGCTCTAAAAGCACGGCTGGCGAACTACTTTGACGAAAGCAGCACAGAGGATATTTTCGACTATATCCCGCCGCAGAAAACTAATCAGATATTCACACCGAAAACCGTTGTGAAACAGATGGTTGATATGCTGGAACAGGAGAATCCAGGCTGCTTTGATGATCCAGATAAAACATTCATCGACCTTTACATGAAATCTGGCTTGTATATCGCTGAAATCGTCAAGAGATTGTATAACAGCCCTGCAATGATTCAGGCTTATCCTGACAGCACGCAGCGGTTGCAACATATCTTTGTAAAACAGGTCTATGGACTTGCACCGACGGAGATTATCTATCAGATTGCGCTGCACTTTATTCTCGGATTTAGTGATACTGTGGCGATTGAAAAGCATAATCTTCGACAGTTTGATAGCTTACCAGCAGCCAAGAACGGAACTCTTGAACAAGAGTTGGATTCTCTGTTCTGAAAAATAAGTTTACATAAGAAGCAACTTGCTTGCACTATGTAGACTTTAATCAAATTCAAAGGAGGTAAATCTCATGCGAAAACACACAATGCCTAAAATGCTATCTACACTTCTTGCTGCCATCATAGGTAGCAGCGCAATTCCACTTGAGCCAATCGCCTATGCTGTTACTTCAACCGAGAACACTGCATCATCTTCGTCTGTGGTTGCTGCGGAAGAAGAATCAGGTTCACTAAAAAATGGCGATGTGAACAAAGACGGCACGATTGATGAAAACGATGTTTCCGCTATTGCATCGACAACTATTGCCAAAAGTCCTCAAGCTGATGTCAATGCGGACGGAAAACTGGATCAAACAGATGCCGATATGATTGCATCTTTGATATCCGGTGAGATTGGCTATTTTCCTGTCGGCACATACTATAGTGCAGATACTACTTATGTAACACGCGGCGAGTGGATTCATTCACTCGTGACAGAATTCAGTATGAGTGCATCTGAAGACAGTGAGATAACAGAGTATTATACCGATCTGGCTGATTATGAGTATGGTGCTGAGATTACGCTGGCAGCTAATTTCGGTGTCTTTGATGTGCTCGGTACAGAATTCCATCCGGATGCGTTTGTTACCCGCGATTTTGCTGCTCATACAATGAATTATTGTCTGGGTTATCCCAATGATGTGGCTATAACATATAAAGATGTTGATGCGGTTTATTATGATGGTGATGCTCAAATTGCTTTAAACAGAGGATGGTTTCAGGCGGAAAATGATGAATTTAGACCATCAATGTATGTTACAACAACTGAGAGCGAACTTGCTTGTGCGGATGTGCAAGATGTAATTAAATCAAATCAGATAGATGAGAACCATGTAAACACTGTTGAGTATGCTGATTCTGTAGTCCGAATCACTGATACTAAAAATACGAGTATAGATAACCTTACAGTTCATATTACAGGAACAAAAAAAGAAATCTCTGACGGCGATAATTTTACATTCATTAAAGATGATATTGAGATTCTTCGAAAAGCTGTGTCCGTTACATATGACGAAGATTCAGATACATGGTCAATCGAAACTGAAGATGCTGACGATGATGCTGTTTTAAGTTGTGATGTTGCTGGACGAGCATATGTTGATTATAATAGTGTCACGGTACTTTATAAAGGCGCTAATCTAATGATCAATGGCAAACCTGTTCAGTATAAGCCGGATAATACAGGAGTCGCCACACAACTTCTCAATAAAACTATGTCGATTGGAGATACTAGTTTAACTGTAACTGGATCTGTAAGTAATATTAATGTTCAATATCAATGGGATAATTTATCTAAATTCTATCTTGGTGTTGAAGCTGATGCAGAGATTAAAGCAACACTTGCATCAAAGCTGTCTGCCGAATCCACTGGACAATTAGATTTATTCTCTGTCCCTGTATGGGGAACAGCTGGATTTACAGCAAATATCGTATGTACCGCAACTGCTTCGATTTCAGGGGAACTTACTCTCTCCTACTCATGCAGAATGAATGCAGGCATTGAGTGGACACTGAAAAATGGTTTCAGAACTGTAAAAGATTTTTCAAATGTGAAAATGACAATGGAAGCAAGTGCAACCGAAAAACTTGGTTTGCAATGTGCTGTGACAGGCAAGTTTGGAAAGCATGAATTGGCAAGGATTTATATTGGAGTTGGCGAAAAAGGAACAATTAAAACAGTTTCTTCTTCCGATATGCCTGTTGTTTGTACGCAATTGACGGCATATTTATATATTGAAGTTGGCTTCAAAGTTGATTTAGGCTTCAAGAAATTTGCAAATAGCTGGGAAGTAGTGAATGCAAACAACTCTCCGATGAGGGTGAATATCCACTGGGAAAACGGAAAAAAAGTCTCTAAATGTACGCAAGGGCTTGGATATAACACTCAAACTGGCGGAGGCTCTTACGGCGGTGGTGAGTCAGGTGGTTACTCCAAAGGTTCCGGATATAGCTCCGGCTATGGTGGCGGTCATGGGTATGGCTGGATAGGCAAATTCTATGGCGCTACAATAGCTTTCAAAGAGCTTGAACCCGCACTCGTCATCACAGAAGATCGCAAATTGACAGATGATCTTGAAGTTGAAACTGATTTAATAATCAAAGCAAAACTTGATTTGAATGGTCATAAATTGACTGCCAAGCGTAATGTGTATATTGGCGGTTGGAACGATGATTCAGAAGGATGGATTGTTCCAGGCGAACTTGTGTTCAACAAAGGCACAGCAGAAATTCAGGGAAATCTAACAGAAACAAGCGAAAGCAATATCTTGATGAACAACAAGGCTGACAAGTTGGTTGTGAACGGTAATACTGACATTCAAGGAGACACTACTTTTACAGCTGGAACATTTGAAATAAAAGGTAATGTAGTTGGCGGCTCAATCAACAGCTCTGATATGCACCTCATTGTTCTTTCTGGAACTGGAAATCAGGACATAAGCGGAGGTGGTATCAATGCTAATGTCCTCGATATTAATAATTCTGATTCCAGAACTATTACCGTCGATAGTACATTACAAGCAGACAGCTCAATAACGATTGATGGCTCTACACTGCACTTGATCTGTAATCAAAGTAGAAATAACGAGAGCTACTTTGCTCCTACAAAACTAAATGGTGACAAGTTAATCATTGATGGAAATGTTACATTGGGTGTTCTTGAATTCAAAGGAACAGAATTCACAGTTAATGGCGACTTGCTGAATTCGGATTCAATTACATTATCAAAAACTATAATGACTGTCAATGGAAATGCAACTACAAGTAAAGACTTCACTTTGAATGGGAGTACTGTAAACGCGACCGGAGACTTCACACATTATAACGCTTTGAACATGGGCAATAAAAATGACCATATAAATGTTGGCGGTGAATTGTTCTTAATTGATACAAGTGATTCGATTCAAGATGGCATTATAGATGTCAAAGGAGATGTTCGTTTTAAGAATAGTGATTTCAATTTCGGCAAAAATGTTGTGATGACTGGTTATAGTAAAGTGATTCTTTCTGGCGAGCAAGATGTTACCATTTATGCCGAAGGTCTTGGATTGGGCGATGGTGAGCGACCAGTGCATCATTTCAATGACCTTGTGATTCAAAACACGGATAAACGAAAAGTTTATACTGATACCTATATGGGTGCTGCTTCCGTAGATTGCGGAGAGAACCCGCTGAATATCGTTACTCGTGATGGCTGTCTGGGACTCGGAACTGTAACTTGTTCAGATTTTACCGTCGATGGTAATTGCGTATTATCAGGGGAAATGAAGTTTAACTGCAATTCTATTAAGTTTAATGGTGATGTTGTATTCGGTGATACATGGGAAGGGAATTTTAATCTTAACGGAGTCCCGACAAAAGTAGCTGGTTCAACCTCTATGATTAGAGATACCCTTTTGAACGGTACTGCATTTTCTACAAAAGACTTCATCATGGAGTATGGTACACTTACACTAAACAAGGGCAACATTACCGTTTCAGGTGACTTGACAATCAAAGATGGTTCAATCCAAATGAATAACGCAAAAGATAAGATTGTCATAGATGGTGATCTTGATGTGCAAGGCATAGGCGACCATACTATTAGTGCGGGAGTTATACAGTGTGCCGGTGATATTTCCATAACTGGAAATAAGCAGTTGAATATTACTGATGAAGCAGTCCTTGAATTGACTGGTGAAACGAATCAGGCGATCAGAGTATCAGCTTATGAAAACCAGAGTTATTATGATGATCATATCGCAATGATAGAAAAACTTTCTGTTAAGAATGCTCTTAACAAGTCGATTGCTTTGACCGGTTATTTAGATGTTAATGAGTTGACCGCAGATAGTGATACAATTAAAATTACTAGCAAAAATGGTATTATTGCATCTGCAAAATTAAGATGCAATCTGGATATAACTGGTAATTTAGTGGTCTTGGATAATACAATAAATCTGAATGGATATAGTGTTAACATTAACGGCGACTTATATCATCACAGCGGAGTGATAGCTATAAATACCGGTAACCTGAACATTACTGGTAACTACCTTATCGTAAATGATGAAGATTCAGCAGTTTATACAGTGTCGAGTGGCATACTTAACATGACAAATGAAGGAGATAAGG